>JAGYOE010000029.1 GCA_018399755.1 Bacilli bacterium | reverse complement strand
AAAGGATTGGCCTAGAAACTAAAGAAAATGCTCATATTTTTTATCATGCACCAGTGGTAATTGTTATTAGTTCAAAAATTGCTGGTTTTTCTGGAGTGAATGTCGGTTGTGCAGTTGAAAATATTGCTTTAGCTTCTAAAGCTTTAGGTTATGGAAGTTGTATAATCGGCCAGACAAGATATATGTATCACAAGTCTAATAAAATCGATGTAGATAAATTAATAAAAATACCTGATGGCTATGAACATGATGTAGCCATTTGTTTAGGTTATCCTGATGAAGAGGGCGAAGTTAAACCAAGAAAAGAAAAAATAGTTGATTATATATTATAATGGAGAAACTTATGTGGAAAAAAGAATATAAAAAATGGATAGATTATGATGACTTAGATACAAATCTAAGAGATGATTTGTTAGAAAAAGATGAAACTGAACTTGAAGAAATGTTTTACCAATCTTTGACTTTTGGAACTGGTGGTATGCGTGGTATATTAGGCCCAGGGATTAATCGGTTAAATATCTATACAATCAGAAGAGCAAATTCTGGTTTAGCTAAATATTTAATAAAAAACTTTAATAAAACAGATTTAAAACGCGGAGTGGTTATTGCTCATGATAATCGGCATTTATCAAAACAATTTGCTAAAGAGTCTGCTAAAGTATTAGGCGCACATAACATAAAATCATTTTTGTTTACTGATTTAAGACCTACACCAGAGTTATCTTTTGCTGTAAGAGAGTTAAATGCTATTGCTGGAATTGTGATTACAGCCAGTCATAACCCGCCAAATTACAATGGTTATAAAATTTATGATCAATATGGGTGTCAATTTACTCCAAAATACGCAAATGAAATTATTGAATATGTAAATGAAATAGATGATGTATTTAATATAAAAACTAAGGATATTGATGAATTAGAGAAAAGCAATTTGATTGAATATATAGATACTAAAATAGATGATTTATATATTGAAAAACTTAAAACAATTCAAGTTAATAAGAAGATTAAAAAACCTTTAAAAATCGTTTTTACTCCATTACATGGTACAAGTGCAAAAATAGGAGTGCGTTTGTTAGAGGAAACTGGATATAGAGTGTTTCCAGTAAAAGAACAAATGATTCCTGACCCTAATTTTTCAACTGTAAAAAGTCCAAATCCTGAAGACAAATCTGCATTTGATTTTGCGATTAATCTTGGAAAAGAGATAGACGCAGATATATTGATGGCTACAGATCCAGATGCTGATAGATTAGGAATTGCTGTAAGAGCAAATGATGAATTTGTATTTTTAAACGGAAATCAAACTGGTGCTTTGTTATTATATTATTTACTTAGTGAAAAGAAAAAACTAAATTTATTACCTAAAAAAGGCGTTGTTTTTAATACTATAGTAACAAGTAATCTAGGTGCTGAAATTGCTAAAAAATATAAAATGGAAGTTATCTCTACTTTAACAGGTTTTAAATTTATCGGTGAACAAGCAAGATATCTAGAGGATGATGAGAGAGAATTCGTTTTTGGGTATGAGGAGTCTTATGGTTATGTTGTTAAAGATTTTGTTCGCGATAAAGATTCATTACAAGCAATGCTTTTAGTTGCAGAAGCAGCGAATTATTATTATGTTAACGAAGATAAGAATTTATCTGATAAATTAATTGACATTTATCAAGAGTTTGGTTATTATTTAGAAGGTTTAGAAAGTGTTCGCTTAGAAGGAAAAGCCGGACAAAAGCGAATAAAAAGGATTATGAATTTTATCAGAAGAAATCCATTTAAGAAGTTTAATGAAAAAAAAGTTTTGGTTTATGAAGATTTTTATTTATCACAAAGATTTGAAAGTGGAGTTACCACAGATATAGATTTAGAAAAGTCAAATGTAATAAAGTATGTTTTAAATGATAATAGTTGGTTTGTATTTAGACCATCTGGGACTGAACCGAAATTAAAAATTTATGCTGGTGTTGTAGGTGAAAGCATAGAAGATTCAAAACAAAAATTATCAGTTATTTTAAATAAACTAACTGATTTTGTAGAGAAGGTTGAATAATTATGGAATTTGTAATAGCAGGTATAGTTTTAGCTTTATTTATTGGGCTTTATGTTTTTACATATAGTTTAAATGAAAAAACTGAAAAACCTGAAGGCACCAAAGCTATTGATTGCAAAGGTTGTAAAGCGATAAATTGTGGTGAACGTAAAGATGATTTTCAAAAATGATTGGGACTATTATTTAAAAAATGAAATGCATCAATCTTATTTTATAAGGTTGATGCATTCTATTGAGAGTGAATATGCAAAATATACTTGTTATCCCGAAAAAGAAAATATTTTTAAAGCATTATCTTTAACACCTTATAAAAACACTAAGGTTATGATATTAGGACAAGATCCATACCATAATCCTAATCAAGCAATGGGTTTAGCCTTTGCTGTAAAAAAATCTGTGCCATTACCGCCTTCACTAAGAAATATTTTTAAAGAATTAAGCGATGACTTAAATTGTAAAATGCCTAATAACGGAGATTTAACGCCTTGGGCTAAACAAGGAGTATTGTTGTTAAATGCTATTTTTACGGTTAGAGAAAATCAACCTTTATCACATCAAAATTTAGGTTGGGAAAGATTAACTGATAAAATTATTAGTTTATTAAACGAGAAAGAAACTCCAGTTGTTTTTGTTTTATGGGGAGGATTTGCAAAAAGAAAAAGAAGTTTAATAACCAATGACAAGCATTTAATAATTGAAAATGTTCATCCATCACCACTCTCAGCTTATCGTGGCTTTTTTGGTTCTAGACCATTTTCAAAGGTTAATGATTTTTTAAGAAAAACAAAACAAAAAGAAATAGATTTTGAAATTAGGTAATTATATGCATAATAAAAAATTACAAAAGAATATTTTTGTTGGTTTGATGATTGCAATAGGGATTGTATTATCATCAATTTTATCGATTTCTTATCCGCCAAACTCAACGATAATTAGATTTGGGATTGGCTTTTTGCCTTTGATTATTATATCGATTACTATGGGCCCTAAACTTGGTTTTTACGCAGCTATTATTCAAGATTTATTAGGCTATGTTATCTATATTTGGATATTTGGTTTCCCTTCAGGACCGTTTTTCCCAGGTTTTACTTTAAATGCAATTATTTATGGAGTTATTCCTTATTTTATTTATAACTTTAGTATTTCTAATAAAAAAGTTTTTTCAATTTTTAATTTTGGTCTTTTGTTTATTTTTTTAGCAGCTGCTATTTGGGGCCTCATTCGAATTGATTGGATAATATCTTTAGTTGAAAACAAGTTATCAGAAGGACAAATTTTTAGTCCAATAGTGATATATTTGATTTTAATTATTGGTTTAATTGGAATTATTTCCACATTGATATTTGTTTTTCTTAAAAGAAAGGAAAATGAAAAAGCCCAAAAGATTATTTTTACCGTTATAATTTTACAAATTATTGTGACATTATTATTAACCCCTTTATGGGTAAGTATTATCTATACAATTCCGTTTTTACCACAACTACCTCTAAGAATAATTAAAATGCCTTTTGAAATATTTATCTACTCAATTCTTTTAATCAGAGTTATTAAAGTTGTTGAGAACAAATTAACTTAACCAAACGATAATCGTTTGGTTTTTTATTGCTTTGGTTTAAGAAATTATAATTTTGTTATATAATAGAAGTACGAATCAAAAAGGAGGAAAAGAATGATTTTTGAAAAAAGCGATCGTTTCCCTAATGAATTTATGTTTCATGAAGGTGTATGTGTTTCACTTTATCAAAAAACTCACAGACATTCACCCGATAACAAGAAAGATTCGCTAATGTTTAAGAATTTAGTAAAAGAGATTAAAAAGAAATTTGAAGAGCAGTTTCCTGATATTAACACAGAAGAGATGTTTGCTAAGTTTAAAGAGTTAGAAGAGGATAATTTATTTTGGAAAGATACTAAAGATGGATTAGCTATTTTAGCTACTGCTGAAGAAATGAAACTCTTTATTTTAGAAGAAGAGGTAGAAACAAACACTTATGTTTCAAATCGCTTTTATGTATTACCGCTGATTGAATATTTTCAAACTGCAAGAGAGTATTTTTTACTAGCGTTAAATAGTAAGGATTATACGCTTTATAAATGCAACAAAGCTGAAATTAATGAAGTGGAAATACCTGAAGATGAACCTAAAACTTTAGAAGAAGTATTAGGTGAAGAACATGATGAAAATTATCTTACCCACGGAACATATGCTGGTAGCGAAAAAAATATTTTTCATGGCCATGGTGGCGAAAAAGACGATTCTGATGTTGATTTAAAAAGATATTTTAGATTTGTTAGTAAGTATATTGAAGATAATTATCTTAACGAAAATAAACTACCATTAATTCTGGTTGCTTTAAAAGAACATCAAGGGATGTTTAAGAAAGTTACTGAACAACCTTATTGGGTTGAGACTATCGATGTTTCTTTTAACAATAATAAAAAATATGAAATTCACAAGCAAGCCAATGATATTATAATTCAAATCCACAAACAAAAATTACAGGATTCTTTAGAAGCTTTTGGTAATGCAGAAGCAAAGAATATGGCAACTGAATTTTTATCTGAAATCGCTAAAGCAACTTATGAATCAAGGGTAGATACTTTATTTATTCAAAAAGGTTTAAAGAAGCCAGGATATTTTGATTATAAGACTGGCGAAATGCAATATGGTGATAATAAAGATTACAATAATGATATAATTGATGATATTGCAAAATATGTTCTTAATAAAAATGGTAAAGTTTTCATTGTTGAAGAAGAAATGATGCCTAATAGTTCAGGTGTTTGTGCAATATATAGATATTGATTAGAGATAAAAAAAGAACCAAAATTCTAAGAATTTTGGTTCTTTCTATTTAAAATTCAATTATTTTTACTTCGCCTGGATTTAAACTAACACAAGCGTGACCAGAATCATTAAAATCATTAAAGCCTTTACCAAATTCATCTGTTGCATAAATTAAACTACCTTGTTTAGAGAAGTTGTGAGCCTTTTCTCTGAGATTATCAAGTTTAACTTCTGTATAAATGCTCTGGTATACATTGGAATTAGCAATAATTAATAAGCAATTATTATTTTTATAATTACAATATGATAATACAATTGCTTCACTATTATTATCGCTGTTGCTAATGGGCACATAACAGTTTTTACTTGTTAATTCATTATGCCAGGCTTTTCTAATGTTTTTAACACCATCTAAGTGATCAATTAGTTCCCATCTATTTGGATTTAGATAATGTAAGGCGTATTTATCAAAAAGTGCTAGTTTTTTATAAAATAAATCTTCTTCTGGAAGATTATAAAGGTCTTTTTCAGTACAATCTACTCCGAGATTCATAGGTTGTGTTTCATATATTTCTTGACCTGAATTAATAAAAGGGACTAAATTTGGAAGGAACATATTTAATATTGTTAACATTCTAGAGAGTATTCTCTCACCTTCTCTACTGGCAATTCTTGCGCTATCATGAGTTTCAGCTGATGCAAGCATTGGTAGTGGAGATTGATTTGCGTTATAAATAAATTCATGAAGTTTTTTAGTTTCAATTCTAGGTTCCATCCAAAAACCATTACCAATAATTATGTTATATCCTAATTCTTTAGCTTTGATTGCATTAGCTGGATTTAATTCTTCTGCAATAAAACCAAAATCAGGATCATTTGCTTTTGCTTCTTTAAATATCATCTGTAACAATTCTTTTGGTAAGGCATGGCCCATATCTATTCTGGCCCCATCTATTCCAAAGTTTTTTTGAAAGTAAGGGATAATACTTTTTAACATATTCCAGAGGTCTTTATTAGGTTTTTCGCCAGGAAAAAGGTTAGCTTTGATTGTATCAAATAATACATATGGTGGAATATTTTTATTATCAAGATATTTTCTAGTTGTTTTAGGGTGATCTAGATACATTCTAAAGAAGGTTACATCGCTCCAAGGTGGCTGATTATCATTGATATGATCAGAAAAAGCAGGAGCTATTGTTAAATTAAATTTTTCTTCTATTTCTTCAAGTAGATTATCTGAATTTTTAATTTTAGAAAACAATTCGGGATTTTTTTGTTTAGGATTAAAGTCAAATTTATTGATATGAGCTTTTATTGTGTCATTTTTATAAACTATTTCCATGTTTTCTTTATTTGGCGGAACAGTACTAGGTAAATTATCGATTTTAGGTGGTTCATAATTGTTGGCTTCTTCAGTTTTTATCCAATAGAACCATTCAGGATAATCTTTAATAAGATCATTCGCAATAGCATTGGTTCTGGGAATATAATCGATTACAACTCTTATCTCTAAAATATGACAAGCTTCAATAAAGCATTTAAATTCTTCATCTAAAGACATTTCTGAATTGGTTAAACTTGATTTTAAGTTTTGGTCAAGTTCAAAAAAGCTTTTGACTGCATAAGGGGAACCTAATTCGCCTTTATTATTTGTCTTAGAAATCTCGGTTATTGGTAATAAAGCTATAGTATCTATACCAATTTTTTTTAAGGTTGGCAAATAAGCAAGCATCTTTACAAATGTTCCGGTTTCTTTAAGATTGTTGAAGTTGCTTAAATCAAGCGAAAAAGACCGGTCATGGTCCCAAGCAGAACTAGTTCTTATGAAGCTTGAATAGATTGAAGCTTTTTGAAGCCAATTACCATTAGTGTTTGTTTTTTGTATTTGAGATAATGATAAGTTGTAATTTATATTTGGCTTTATTTTAGGTAAGTAATAGGTTTCGATTAGTTTCGAATAGAATCTATACGGATTTATTAATAATTCATTGCTTGGTAATTTTCTTAGTTCTTTTCCATCATAGTCCCAAGCATTCCAAAGGTCAGGAACAACATAGTTTATTGTTCCTTTATTTATTTTTGATTTTAAAATATTATTTAGTTTTTTTAGATTTAAAATATTCATAGTTATACCTCTAACTCTATTATAACAAAAATTTAGTAAATATATAATTATTTAGTTAAAATGTAAATGGTTACATAGGGGGTAAATAACTTTAAAAAAGTAAGCGTATATAGTATAATGTTTATGGTTAATTAAATAGGAGTGATACTAATGAAAAAACCAGTTGTTTTAGTTATTATGGATGGGATTGGCTTGGCAGAGTCTGGAAAAGGAAATGCTTATAGTTTAGCTAATACTCCAAATTTAGATAAATATTTTAAAGAATATCCAAATACCAAAGTAGAAGCTTCAGGAGAAGCTGTTGGATTACCTAAAGGCCAGATGGGAAATTCTGAAGTAGGACATATGAATATTGGCGCAGGAAGAGTAGTCTATCAGTCTCTTACAAGACTTAATCAATCAGTTGAAGATAATGGATTTATGGATAATGAAGCATATGTGAGTGGTTTTAAATACGCGATTGATAATGATTCAAAATTGCATTTTTTTGGGCTTTTATCTGATGGTGGTGTGCATTCGCATATTAAACATATAAAATCGATGTTAAGAACAGCTAAGGATGCCGGAGTTAAAAAAGCTTTTGTTCATGCTTTTTTAGACGGAAGAGATGTTCCGCCTAAATCAGCAATAAACTATATTGATGATTTAGAGAGTTATATGAAAGAAATTCAATATGGTAAAATTGCGACTGTATCAGGTAGATATTATGCTATGGATAGAGATAAGAATTGGGATAGAATTCAAAAAGCATACGATGCTATGACTTTTGGTAAAGCAGAACATTTTTCATCTGCTAGATCGGGTGTTAAATCATCTTATAAATCAGGAGTGAATGATGAGTTTGTTATTCCTTTTGTTGTAGAAGATACAGGAATGATTGAAGATAATGATGCAATTATTTTTATGAATTTTAGACCAGATAGAGCGATAGAAATTTCAACGGCTTATTCAAACCCTAAGGAAGCACCAAAATTAAATACTGAAAATGCACCTAAGAATATTAAGTTTATTTCAACTACGAAATATGCTGATTCTGTTAAAGGTGAAATTGCATTTGGGTTAAATAATTTAGATGATATGTTTGGTGATTATATTGCGGAAAAAGGTTTAAATCAGTTAAGAATTGCTGAGACTGAAAAATATGCACATGTAACATTTTTCTTTGATGGAGGCGTTGATAAAGAAATTAAAAATGCTAAACGCGTTTTAATTCCGTCACCAAAGGTTTCTAC
The DNA here is from genome assembly GCA_018399755.1 of Bacilli bacterium. Classification (GTDB taxonomy): domain Bacteria; phylum Bacillota_I; class Bacilli_A; order Izemoplasmatales; family Hujiaoplasmataceae; genus Hujiaoplasma. The sequence continues at coordinate 4,682 of JAGYOE010000029.1, read as the reverse complement.
TTATGATTTACAACCAGAAATGAGTGCTTATAAGATTACTGAAGAAGTATTAAATGAGTTATCTAGTGATACTCATGATGTTGTTATTTTAAATTTTGCTAATGGTGATATGGTAGGACATACTGGTGTTATTGAAGCTGCTGTTAAAGCTGTAGAGGCAGTGGATGAGTGTGTAGGTAAAGTTGTTAATAAAGTTAATGAAATTGGTGGTATAGCTTTATTAACCGCAGATCATGGTAATTGTGAAAAAATGTTAGATGAAGAAGGAAATATATTTACTGCACATACTAATAATTTAGTTCCATTTATTGTGACTGATAAGTCTGCTAAATTAAAAGATGATAATAAATTAGGTGACATTGCACCAACGATGCTTAAATTATTGGATTTAGAACAACCTGAAGCTATGACAGGAAGGTCTATCATTGAATAATTTAAAAAAATCATTTCAACGAATAAAGTTAAAGGATTTAGTTTTTGTTATACTTTATGCAGTAGTTCTTTCAATTTTATTTGGGATAATGATAGGATTAATTGATAGTTTAATAACAAGGCAAATTAGATTTTCATTATCATTTATCTTTTTCTTTATTTCAAGTCGTTGGCTTGGAAGGCAAATAAGAAGACAATATGAAATGTCTAATGTATATTATACAATTATAGCTTTTATTGGTTTATTTATACAAGCAATTATTGTTTTAACAATATCTGCTTTTGCAAGTCAAGTTAATATTGTTAATCATCCTGAAATTTTTTTAAATGAAAAAATTTATATTCAACAATTTATTTTGCTTATAGAAACAACATTTGCTAATGGCTTTTTTGGAATTATGAATAATTTAATTACTTTCTTACTTTATGGAGTAGGAATTTATATAGGAGTTAGAGAAACTTATTAAAAAAGGAGAGGTGTTTATGCCAAATATTAGTAGTATTTATGCAAGAGAAGTATTGGATTCTAGAGGGAATCCAACCATTGAAGTTGAAGTGTTTACAGAATCAGGTGCGTTTGGACGCGCGATTGTTCCTAGCGGAGCTTCAACAGGAGAACATGAAGCAATTGAATTAAGAGACAAAGATAAAGACAGATATTTAGGTAAAGGTGTTTTAAAGGCAGTAAGAAATGTTAACGAAGTAATTGCCCCAAATTTAATTGGTTATGATGTGACATTCCAAACATCAATTGACCAAATTATGCTTGATTTAGATGGTACTAAAAACAAATCTAAATTAGGAGCTAACGCAATTTTAGGTGTTTCTTTAGCAGTCGCTAAAGCTGCAGCTGATTTTGTAGGATTACCACTTTATCTTTATTTAGGTGGTTTTAACGCAAAACAATTACCAACACCAATGATGAATATCATTAACGGTGGGTCTCACGCAGATAATAACGTAGACTTCCAAGAATTTATGATTATGCCAGTTGGCGCAAAAACGTTTAGAGAAGCTTTAAGAATGGGTGCTGAAATATTCCATAATCTTAAGAAAGTTTTAAGCGGATATGGATATAACACATCAGTAGGCGATGAAGGTGGATTTGCACCGGATTTAGACTCAAATGAAGCTGGTTTAAAAGTAATTATCGAAGCGATTGAAAAAGCTGGATTCAAACCAGGTGAAGACATTGTTTTAGCAATGGATGTGGCTGCTTCTGAATTCTACAACAAAGATAAAAAAGTCTATGAATTAAAAGGTGAAGACAAAGAATTAACAAATGAAGAGATGGTTGATTTCTACGAAAAACTTATTGACAAATACCCAATTATTTCTATTGAAGATGGTTTAGATGAAAATGATTGGAAAGGTTGGGCTAAACTAACCAAAAAACTTGGTAAGAAAGTTCAATTAGTTGGTGATGATTTATTTGTTACAAACACTGAAAAACTTTCTCGTGGAATTGATGAAGGTGTCGCAAACTCAATCTTGATTAAAGTTAATCAAATTGGAACTTTAACAGAAACTTTCAATGCTATCGAAATGGCAAAGAAAGCTGGTTACACAGCAGTAATTTCACACAGATCAGGTGAAACAGAAGACACAACAATTGCTGAAATTGCAGTGGCGACAAATTCTGGTCAAATTAAAACTGGTTCTTTATCGAGAACAGATAGAATTGCAAAATACAATCAACTATTAAGAATCGAAGAAGAATTAGATGAAGTTGCTTTATATAAGGGCTTAGATACTTTTTATAACCTTAAAAAATAATGATTTATTTTTACTAGCATAAAAAAAGTGTTTTTGGCTCTTCCAAAAACACTTTTTTATGTTATAATAGTTACGATAAGTAGATAAATAAGTTTAAGGAGGCAGATTATTATGACAGCTTTACATTGGATATTATTTTCTATATCAGTATTACTGATTGGATTAGTGATGATACAAGAGTCTAAAAATGATGTTAAAAATACATTTTCAGGTGAAAAATCAGATTTATTTAAAAACCAAAAACAAAGAGGTCCGGAGCTATTTCTTGCGAGATTAACAATGGTATTCTCATTCATGTTTGGGTTGTTTGCGATTTTAGCCGCTGTATTATAAACATTTAAAGGACACATCACGTGTTCTTTTTTATTTGCGCGAACGGAGGATTTTATGGAAAAACGAGTTTATGGATTGATTAAAAAACTACCATATAAAAAAAGAAATTTAAATAACATTGCCAAAATTTTAAAACTTGATAAAAAAGCAGAGTTTAATGATTTAACTAAAGCAATCAATGAATTAGAAAAATCAAGAAAAATTTATCGGGATAGTAAAGGACATTATCACGATGTTTTAAATAAGAACTTTGAAATTGGAAAACTTGATTTAAAATACAATGGCTATGGTTTTTTGTTAATGGATGGTAAACCAGATATTTTCATACCTCAAGGTAAAACCCTAACCGCTATGAATAATGATTTGTGTTTAGTACAAATTACTAGAAGAAAGTCTAAAATGAAAATTGAAGGTAAGGTTGTTAAAGTATTAGAACGCAATTTAGATATAATTATTGGCGAGTATTTTGAAGGTCAAATTTTTCCTAAAGGTTATAATGAAGACATTGTTTTTGAATTGGATAAAAAGGATCAAAATCAAGTTAATGATCATCAAATCGTTAAAGCTAAAATCATTGATTACGCAAATAAATTTGTCAAACGCACTAAATTGATTGAAGTATTAGGTAATAGTGATGATGATGGCATAGAGATAATTGAAACAACTCATAAATATGGTTTATCTGATGATTTTAACAAAGAAGAAATTAAATATGCTAAAAATGTCCCTCAAGAAGTTAGTTCTGAAGAGATTAATTCTCGAAAAGATTTACGTCAAGAAACAATTTTTACAATTGATGGCGAATCAACGAAAGATATTGATGATGCAATATCGATACAAAAAACAAATGATAATAATTATATATTAGGTGTTCATATTGCTGATGTAAGTTATTATGTAAAAGAAGATTCTGTTTTGGATAAAACAGCATATGAAAGAGGCACCAGTGTTTACTTGGCTGACTCAGTTATTCCGATGTTGCCAAAAGAATTGTCAAATGGTATTTGTTCATTAAATCCTAATGTGGATCGTTTAACATTAACCTGCGAAATGGAAATCACAAATAAAGGTGAAGTGATTGATTATTCTATCTATCCTTCAGTGATAAATAGTAAATATAAAATGACATATACCAATATTAATAAAATGCTTGCTGGAGATAAATCTGTTATTGCTGAATATTCTGATATTGTAAGTGAAGTGAATATAATGCAAGAATTAAAAAAAGTATTATATTCTGTTAGAGAAAAAATGGGCTCAATTAACTTTGAAACCATAGAACCTAAATTTATCTTTGATAAATCAGGCAATATTACTGATATGATTATCAAAGAACGTGGCATTGGTGAACAAATGATTGAAGAGTTCATGTTGGTTGCCAACCAAGTGATTGCGACTCATATTTTCAATATGGAGTTACCATTTATTTACCGTGTTCATGAATTACCAAATGAAGAAAAAATCGACCATGTTTTTACTTTAGTAAAAGAACTTGGTTTAGATAAAGGATTAGAAGATAATTTAACCCAACATAATTTACAAAAACTACTAGATAATGTAGAAGATACTAAATATGAAAAAGTAATTACGACATTACTCTTAAGATCAATGTCTAAAGCTAGATATGCCAAAGAAAATTTAGGGCATTACGGTTTAGCATTTGCTAATTATACCCATTTTACTTCACCGATTAGACGATACCCTGATTTAATCGTTCATCGAAATCTTCGGAAATATTTATTTGAAGGTAACTTAAATTATTCAGATAAGACATTAGATAGATTAGACGAAATTGCCAAACAAGCTTCAAAGACCGAAAGAACAGCAATGGATGCTGAAAGAGAAATTATGGATATTAAAAAAGCTGAATATATGGAACCTTTTATTGGTCAAGAATTTACTGGTGTTATTTCGTCAGTTTTAAAGTTTGGTATGTTTATAGAATTACCAAATACTGTCGAAGGATTGGTACATATTTCAACTTTTGATGAAGAAATGAATTACGATGAAAAAAACATGAAATTACTTGGTGTTTCATCAAATAAAAGTTATAATATAGGTAAGGAAGTACGTGTTAAATTAGTCAAAGTTAATAAGGTTTTAGGCAAAATAGATTTTGTTTTAGTTTAGGGGGTCTAGAT
>JAGYOE010000028.1 GCA_018399755.1 Bacilli bacterium | reverse complement strand
AGATGTGATTATGGTAGAAGATATTGTTGATACTGGCAGGACAATTACTGGTGTAATAAATCTTTTAAAATATCGTGGTGCTGCTTCAGTTGAAGTTGTAACCTTATTAGATAAACCTGAAGGTAGAGTAAAAGAATTAATTCCAAAATATATTGGCACAAAAATCCCTAAAGAATTTGTGGTTGGATATGGATTAGATTACAAAGAATTTTATCGAAATTTACCTTATGTAGGTATTCTTAAAAAAAGCGTTTATACGAAAAAATTGTAAGATTTAAAAGCGATTAATTTCGCTTTTTTTATTTGCTATTTTTAATGAAAACATGAATAAAATCTCACATAAAATAAACGCCTATATTTAGGGGTTTAAAACATTGAGTTTTATTTTGAAAAAAATTATTAAATTTTATTAAAAAAACTATTTACAAAACCTATATTTTATTGTTATAATGACGGCGGTTAAATAAGCAAAGGGGGTTTGTATGAAAAATAAAATATTGGATATGACAACGCTTGATAAAACATTATTAAAGGAATTAGATGCTTATATTAATTTATTAGACGGAGATAAAGGGGAACATCTAATTCACGTTTTACATAAAGCACAAGAGTTATTCGGATATTTGCCACAGAATTTACAACTATATGTTGCGAGAAAGTTAGATCTTTCTGGCGCAAGAGTAAATGGGGTAGTTACTTTTTATTCTTTTTTTAATGAAGAACCGGTAGGAAAATATAAAATTAGTGTTTGTATGGGAACTGCTTGTTTTGTAAAAGGTGCGGATAAAGTATTAGAAAGAGTTGAGAGTTTAACAAAAACAAAGAAAAACGAGATTAGTGAAGATGGTTTATTTACTATAAAAGATGTTCGCTGTATTGGGGCTTGTGGGTTAGCTCCAGTAATGACGGTGAATGATAAAGTATATGGTAAAGTTAAACCAAATGATGTAGATGAAATAATTCGTTATTACCGAGGTTTAGAAGATGAAAATAACTAGTTATCAAGAATTAAAGAAATGGCAAGAAAACTGTCCTAAAAAAACAGATTATAAAATAAATGTTTTAGTATGTACAGGAACAAGTTGTTTATCAAGTGATGCTCAAACCATTGTAGAAATGTTAGAGTCTGCTTTAGAAAGTCATAATTTACAAGCGGAAATTAGAGTAATTAAAACAGGTTGTTTTGGCTTTTGTGGACAAGGACCAATAATTAAAATTGAGCCAGACGATATTACTTATGTACAAGTAAAGGTAGAAGATGTAGAAGAAATTGTTGAAAAACATATATTAAACAATACAACTGTTAAAAGACTATTATATCAAGAGCCTAATCAAACAAAGTCATTAGAAAAAAGTTCTGGTATGCAATTTTATAAAAAGCAAATGCGAGTTGCCTTAAGAAATTGCGGTGAAATTGATCCGGAAAATATCGAAGATTATGTAGTTAATGATGGTTATTTTGCTTTAGCAAAAGTATTAGAAAATTATTCATCTGAAGCTGTAATCAAAATAATTAAAGATTCACAACTGCGAGGCCGAGGTGGCGGTGGTTTCTTAACAGGTTTAAAATGGGACTTAACAAAAAAAGTAAAAGGCGATGAAAAATACGTAATCTGTAATGCTGATGAAGGTGATCCAGGAGCTTTTATGGATAGAAGCATCTTAGAAGGTGATCCTCATTCAATAATTGAAGCAATGATAATAGCTGGTTATGCAATAGGGGCTAATAATGGATTAGTCTATATTCGTGCTGAATATGGATTGGCTACTAACCGATTAAGAAAAGCAATTACAGATGCAAGAGAATATGGTTTATTAGGAAAAGATATTTTAGGCAGTGGCTTTGATTTTGATATTGAAATCAAACTAGGCGCTGGTGCCTTTGTTTGTGGTGAGGAAACTGCTTTAATTAGATCAATGGAAGGTTATCGCGGCGAACCCGATAAAAAACCTCCATTTCCAAGTGAATCAGGCTTTAGAGGCAAACCATCTAATGTAAATAATGTAGAAACTTTCGCTAATATACCTGTTATTATTTTAAATGGTGAAGCTTGGTTTTCTAAAATAGGCACAAAAAATTCTAAAGGAACAAAAGTTTTTGCCCTTGCTGGGCAAATCCGGAATATTGGTCTTGTAGAAGTGCCAATGGGAACTACCTTTAATGAAATAATTTATGATATTGGCGGAGGACATCCAGAAGGAAAAGCAATAAAAGCTATTCAAATAGGCGGACCTAGTGGCGGCGTTATTACAAAAGAATATTTCAATACGCAAATTGACTATGATTCGTTAATTGATATGGGTGCTATGATGGGTAGTGGTGGAATGATTATTATGGACGAAGACAGTGATATGGTTCAAATTGCTAAATTCTATTTAGATTTTACTCAAGATGAATCTTGTGGAAAATGTACACCTTGTAGGATTGGGACAAAAAGAATGTATGAAATACTAGAACGTCTTGTTAATATGGAAGGCAAGCCCGAAGATTTAGATCGTCTAAGAACGCTAGGAGAAATTATTAAAAATACTTCCTTATGCGGGTTAGGACAAACAGCTGCTAATCCAGTTTTATCAACTATGAAATATTTTCCGGAAGAATATGAAGCATATGCTTATCGTACGAAAAAAACCAAGTATTCTATTGATCCGAAAAAATGTGTAGGCTGTACAAAATGCGCAAGAGCCTGTCCAGTAGAGTGTATTGAAGGCAAGGTAAGAGAACCACATAGAATCAACGAAGCTGAATGTATCGCATGTGGGGCTTGTTATGAAGCTTGTCCGGTTAATGCGGTTATTAAACCATAGGAGGCTAAGATGAAATTAATAGACAAAATGGTACAATGCAGTATAAATGGAATAAATATAACAGTAGAAAAAGGCACAACTATTCTTGATGCAGCTGAAAAGGTTGGAATTCATATTCCAACTCTTTGTCATTTAAATTTAGCTGATTTTGGAGTTGTTAATAAAAATGCTAATTGTAGGGTTTGTGTAGTAGAAGAAGAAAATTCACATAAATTATTACCATCTTGTGCTGAAAAAGTTGTTGATGGGATGAAAATTCAAACCGATTCATTAAAAGCAGTTATGGGCAGAAGAACAAATTTAGAATTACTATTATCCAATCATCCTCAAGATTGCTTAACTTGTGTTAAAAATTTGGATTGCGAATTACAATCTTTAGCTCATGAACTAAATATAAAAGAGATACATTACCAAGGCGAAAAAATGCAACATCCAGTTGATTTAACTTCTTTTGGGATTGCAAAAGATACCAATAAATGTATTATGTGTAGACGTTGTGTAACTATGTGTAATGATATTCAAACTGTAGGGGTTTTAAGTCCATTAAAACGCGGTTTTGATTCAGTAGTTGCGACAGCTTTTCATTTAGATTTAGGACAAACTAGTTGTACATATTGTGGTCAATGTGTTTCAGTATGTCCAACTGGCGCCTTAGCAGAAATGAATGATTCACCAAAGGTATGGCGAGCACTAAACAATCCAAATAAAAAAGTTATTGTTCAAGTAGCTCCAGCTGTAAGAGCAGCTATTGGTGAAGAGTTTGGCTATGAAGCAGGAACAATCCTTACAGGCAAAGTAGTATCTGGCTTGAAAAGATTAGGATTTGATGAAGTATATGATACTAACTTTGGCGCGGATTTAACCATAATTGAAGAAGCTACTGAGCTTATTGAAAGAATTCAAGGTGAAAAAACCTTACCTATGTTAACATCATGTTGCCCAGCTTGGGTACAATTTATTGAACATCAATTTCCAGAATTATTAGATGTTCCATCATCATGTAAATCACCACAACAAATGGTAGGAATTTTAACAAAAACATACTATGCAGAAAAAAACAATGTAGACCCTAAAGATATTGTTATGGTTTCGGTAATGCCTTGTGTTGCTAAAAAAGCAGAAGCAGCTAGAGAAGAACTAAATAAAGACGGATTAAGTGATGTAGATTATGTTGTCACAACAAGAGAACTTGCAAAAATGATTAAAGAAGCAGCAATTGATTTCAAAAAATTACCAGATGGTAATTTTAACAAACTTTTAGGAGAATCAACGGGTGCTAGTGCAATATTTGGAACTACTGGTGGAGTTATTGAAGCAGCTACAAGAACAGCTTATGAAATGATTACTGGAAAAGAGTTAAAACAAGTAAACTTCAAGCAAATGCGCGGTATCGAAGGCATCAGAGAAGCAAAGGTAAAAATAGACGATTTGGAATTAAATATAGGTATTGCTCACGGTTTAGGTAATGCAAGAAAAATCTTAGAAGATATCCGTGATGGAAAAAGCAATTTTCATGCTATTGAAATTATGGCTTGCCCAGGCGGTTGTATTGGTGGTGGAGGCCAGCCTTATCATCACGGTGATATTGAAATTCTAAAAAAGCGCCAAAAAGCTCTTTATGATTTAGATAAAAGTATGCCTAAAAGAAAATCACATGAAAATGAAATGGTATTACAATTGTATGAAGATTATCTAGGTAAACCAGGATCTCATAAAGCTCATGAATTATTGCATACAGCATATAGCGCAAAAGAAAGAATATAAAAAAAACGCAACTTCGGTTGCGTTTTCTATATGCTTTTTAATTTATTTATCCCAAACTCAAATACAACTACTATAAAAATAATTATCAATGTCCAAGCAAATACTAATTCATAATTAATACTAATGCTGCCATTTAATAAAGATCTGCCGATTCCTTTAGCAGTCTGTGCGATAAATTCTGCCATAACAATCACTTTAAACCCTAATCCAACAGATTGTAAAATGGCTGTTTTAATGTAAGGAAAAGCTAAAGGCAAATGCAATTTAGTTATAATAATAAAACGGTTATGTGTTTCTAAAGCAATAGCATTCTTTAAATTTTTATCAATATTAAGGACTCCTTGTTTTGTTGCTTCATAGATGATTGGGAAAATCATTAAAAAGGTAATAATATAAAGCGATATATTTCTTCCAATTAAGATTATAATAATGATAATAATTGAAGCCACCGGTAAAGTTCTTAATGCTGAAACAACCGGCCATAAAAACTCATCAACAATTTTATAATTACCAGCTAGTAAGCCTAAAATAACAGCTAAAACCAAAGAAGAAATAAAAGCAACAAACAATCTAAACAAGGTTAAAAAGATTATTTCATAAGTTGAAATATTCTTAACTAATTCAAGAAAAGTTTCAAATACTGCAAGTGGTTTAGGCAAGATAAAACTATTATTTATCTGCATAGCAAATATTTGCCAAACAGATATAATGATAATAATTGATAAGCAGCCAATTAATATTTTTCTCATTATTCTATCCAATAAAAATCATCATCTGGGAGTTTATCCCCAATTAGATTGGGGTTAAAATCATAAATCATTTGATAAAAATCATTGATAGTTGGTTTGATTTCTGAAGTTAATTTAAAATCAATTATATTTTGATTGATACTTTCTGATATAATATCAGCGGAAAAAGGATAATCCATACTCTCACAATTTTCGCCAGTAATATCAGGATTAGCTAGGCTATAGCTTAGTGAGGTTTCAAGATTATTTAAATAAGAAGTTACTTCATAATCGCTCAAATCATCCTTAATAAATACTCCAGCTTGTGGGAAGTTATCATAACCACTAATCTCTAACCATATATTAGCAATATCTAAGCGATAGAACGATTCAGTCATTGTCTTAGCAATTGAAGTAGTTGGTTCAGCCATTACAGCTACTAAACTATCATCTTGTAAGAATCTAGTCATACTTTCTTGAGTAGAACTAGCTTGGTAACTAATTGTTGGTTTAGTATTAAAATCATAAGAGTTTAATACCATTTCAATTATCATTTGGTTTATTGTTCCTTCGCCAAAAGCAACTATCTCTTTAGCTTCTAAATCACTTAAATCGTTAATTGGATTGCTGCTAACAAATTGTAAATTTCCCCAGGTAATAATAGCAGCTAATCTATATGAACTCCCTTTTTGATATAAATTTGCGCCTAAATTTATTGGCGCAATTATATAATCATGACTATTACTAGTGAAAGCAGCTATTAATGATTGTGGTCCACTTACTCTTTCTACAGAAAAATTTATTTCTTTTTGGTTATATTCAACTAAGCTTTGCGCAATACTTGGCATTCCATTAGGTACAATTACCTTATATTCGTTACTATTACTTTGACAACCTATTAGAATTACAAAAAGAAAGATAATTAATATTTTTTTCATTCTATCACTCCTCAACTATTATATGTTATAATATTTTTACAATAAATTATGTAACATATGTTACGGAGATGATAAAATGAATAATATATTTTTAAACGAAAAAATAAAATCAGCTTTTTCTATAATTTGTCAATACCCTAAAGGCAATATTGTCTACAATGAACATGATAAATGTAACCAAATTGGCTATATTATTAAAGGCAAACTAGAATTAATTCACTACACTTTGGCTGGAGAAGAAAGAGTATTAGCAACTTTAAACTCAGGCGATATTTTTGGCGATTTTTTAATTAATAGTAAAAAGCCGTTTTACCCCGGTGATTTAGTTGCTAGAGAAATATCAGAGATTAGTTTTCTAGATAAAAGCAATTTAGAAAAACTTATAATAAAAAACGCAGATTTTAGAGAATACTACCTATCTCAACTAAGTGAAAAAGCACTAAAACTAAACTTGCACAATAAAATTTTAATCCAACCTAGTTTAGAAGAAAAGATTTTAATGTGGTTAGATCAAATGATAAATGAAAATCAAAATAACTTAATAACGATTAAAACCAAAGAAGCTTTAGCTAATTATTTAAATGTAACTAGACCATCATTATCAAGAAAACTTAGGGAATTAAAAGCCAGAGGTATTATTGATTATGGTAAAAATTTTATTAGAAAAAAATAATTTTATTTTTTTTTAAAAAAAACACTTTACATATTATATCATGTATGCTACTATATATTGTATAATAGTGAGGTGAGTTATGAGCATCCAATTAAAAAAGGGAATATTAGACCTTTGTGTATTAAGTAAATTATCTTTAAACGACAGTTATGGTTATGATATATATCAAACAATTAATAACGTTTTAGGGATAAGTGAAAGTACCATTTATCCTATTTTACGAAAAATGGTAAAGGAAGGGTATTTAACAACATATCTACAGGAATCACCAGAAGGGCCAGCTAGAAAATATTTTAAGATTACTAGACTGGGTAAAAAACATTTAGAAAATTTAAAAGATAATTGGATTACGTTTGTTAAAGACGTAAATTCGTTATTAAGATAGGGGAGTTATAATATGAAAAGAAAATTTTTATCAGAGTTAGAAAGATATCTAGCTCCATTAAGCACAGAAGAAAGAAATGAAATATTAAGATTTTATGAAGAAAGATTTCAGTCGGGTAAAATTTATGAAAATAAAAGCGAATCTGAAATCGTTGATGAATTAGAAACGCCAAAACAAATCGCAATCAATGTCTTAGAAGAATATGGGCATGATACAACTAATCTTGAAAAAGATAGACAAATACCTCAAGATAATAGTTTTAATTGGGGAAGACTTATTTGGGTTTTGATTTTAGATTTCTTTATAGTAGTAGCTTTAGTACCGGCTTTAATTGGTATATTTATCGGACTAATTGCTGGTTGGGGAGGATTAATATATGTTATTTTTACTCCAGGATTACATAATGTAGCGCCAATCATTAATTTAGTATTTATTGGTATAGCTATTCTTGGATTGTTTTTATTGTTATGGTTATACGATGTTATTATTTCAATATTTATTTGGATTATCAGAGCTCATTTAAAAATCTTTAATCATAAAGATCCAAGTAAAATCTTAAAATCAATGTACCATTTAAAAATATCAACTTACTTAAAACATCATAGCTCATTAAAAAGATCTAAAAGTATAATTACTGCACTTGCATTATTAGCAATATTCATTGGTGGAATTGTTGGCTTTGTTAGATACGGAGGAATAAATAGCGCACAATTTAATCAACCACTGGAAACTTATGAAACTAGTTTTGATATGAGTGATGAGATTGCTCAAACAGAAAACTTAACCATTAATATTGATATTTATTCTAGTGATATTAATTTTATCGTTTCTGATACAGAAGAAATTGTAGTATATGTTAAAGAAAGCGAAGATATGCCTTTAGAAATAGAATACAATGATGCAGATAACAATTTAAATATTACAAGTGAAATAAATAGAACAACTTTTTTAATAAATTTGTTTACGCAAATTTTTCAAGAAAATCCTGAACTCACAATTGAGATTCCAAATGATTTAAACTTACAAGAAATTTCAGTTAAATCACGAAACAGTAAACTAAATATTCAAGATATTGAAGTTATTAACGATTTAAATATTGATATAACAAATGGAGATATAAATCTAAGTAATATAACCTTAGATAATCTATTAACTGAATCTACAAATGGTAGAATTACCTTAGTTGATATTGAAATTTCTGAAATTATAGATGTAAGTTTAACTAACGGAAGTATAAACGCAAGAAGATTAAGCGCAACAAATTATTATTTTGAAAACGTTAATGGTGATATTAATCTTAGAGATATAGACACAACTGAAAAAGATGGAGAAACCTTAGAAGTCGAATTAACTAATGGCGATATTAATCTAGAAAATGTTTATGTTAAAGAAGTTACATTAAATAACGTAAATGGTGATATTGAATTTAATAACAATGATTTAACATTTATCTTTGATGATGTGGATGCAAATACAACTAATGGTGATGAAGATATAAACGTACCACAATACTAATATTTTAAAACAGCGATTAATTTCGCTGTTTTTTTTTACGAAATATACTTTAAAAAAACAATTAAGGATGGTAAAATATTAATGACCAACATGGTCATTTAAAAAGAAGGTGATATATTGTATGAGTTAATAGAACAACTTGAAAAACAAAAAAGGATAAAAATTTTAAATGCTGCTTATAAAGAATTTATTACTAATGGCTATGATAAAGCTTCAACAAACTCAATTATCAAAGCAGCTAAAATCTCAAAGGGATCGCTTTTCAATTATTTTAAAACAAAAAAGGGATTATATCTTTATCTTCTTGATTACTCCTCAAAAATTATTGAAAAAATTTATGAACAGATTAATTACAATAATACTGATTTAATCGAACGATTTAAAGAAATAGGAGAAATTAAACTAAAATTAATGAAAGATGTGCCTTTGGCATTTGACTTTTTAAAAAAGTTTTCTGAAGATACTAGTCCTACGTTAAAAGATTTAAAAGAAAAAAAACATACTGAGTTAGTTAATGACGGGTTTAAAAAAATCTATAAGAATATTGATTACAGTAAATTTAGACAAGATTTAGATTTAAATAAAATTATTACTACAATTAATGCGACATTAATGAATCTATCAGAAACAGAAAACAAGAAGGTTAATTCTTTTGGCAATGTTGAAAGTGAAGTTTTGGAGTATTTTGATAACTATTACAAATTTTTTAAAAAAGCGTTTTATAAAAAAGAATTTCATTAACGGGAGGGTATATGAGTATATTAGAAGTAAACAATTTAGAAAAAAGTTATGGAAAAGTAAAAGCTTTAAAAGGAATTAGTTTTCAAGTTGAAGAAGGTGAAGTATATGGGTTCATTGGTCCGAATGGAGCTGGTAAAACCACTGCAATAAGAACTTTATTAGGGATATTAAAAGCTGATAGTGGTGAGGCTAAAGTATTTGGTTTAGACTCTTGGAATGATGCAATCGAAATACATAAGCGTATTGCTTATGTGCCGGGAGAAGTAAATTTATGGCCAAATTTAACCGGTGGCGAAGTAATTGATTTTTATATGAACCTACGAAATGAAAATAATCAAACTAAAAAAAATGAATTAATAAAGAAATTTGATTTGGACCCAACAAAAAAATGCCGAAGTTATTCAAAAGGAAATCGGCAAAAAGTATCATTGATTAGTGCTTTAGTTTCAGATGCTGATATATATATTTTAGATGAACCAACCTCAGGGCTTGATCCTTTAATGGAAAAAACCTTTCAACAAGCTATAATGGATTTAAAGAAACAAGGAAAATCAATTTTTCTATCAAGTCATATTCTATCTGAAGTTGAAAAACTTTGTGATCGCTTAAGTATTATTCGTGAAGGTGAAATTATTGAGTCTGGTTCTTTAGATGATTTGCGTCATTTGACTAGAACTAATATTAAACTAGAAACAAAGAAAGAAATAAAAGGGTTAAATAAGTTAAAAGGTGTTTATGATTTACATATTGATAATAAAAAATACAGTTTTCAAATTGATACCGATGAATTTTCTAAGATTATAAAATATGTAAGTGAATATGATGTTGTAAAACTTGAAAGTTCACCGCCTACCTTAGAAGAATTATTTATGATTCATTATGAAAGGAAATCATAATGAAAGATTTATGGTTTAATAATACTATAAAATTAACTGTGTTTTTCCTAAGAAGAGATAGAATAAAAATTCCTATATGGATAATATCGATTAGTGTTTTCACTGTGGTTATTGCGGCTGCTATTACTAATTTATTTGGTGATTTGGAAGAATTACAAGCAATAGGGACTATGATGGAAAACCCTGCGATGGTTTCAATGTTTGGGCCTGCTTATGGAATCGAAAATTATCATTATGGCGCTGCTATGACAAATATGATGTTGATTATGACAGCTGTTATAACTGGTGTTATGGGAATAATGATAGTAGCAACACATACTAGGGGTGATGAAGAAGAAGGTAGATTGGAAATGATTAGATCATTACCAGTTGGTCGAGCAGCAACTTTAGCAGCTACCTTTATATCAATGTTTTTAACATTTCTACTACTATCATTAATTATTGGATTTGGTTTGTTTGCCTTAAATATTGAATCAATGGATTTCAACGGCTCAATGCTATATGGATTTGGAATCGGAATGACAGGCTTTATTTTTTCCGCAATCACGGCTGTATTTGCTCAACTAACCCAAAATCATCGTGGAACATTAGCTTATCCTTTTGCTATATTAGGTATAGGTTATGTTATAAGAGGAATAGGTGATATTGGATTTGAACCATTAGCTTGGATAACTCCTTTAAAATGGATATCTTATACACAAGCGTTTGTGAATAATATATGGTGGCCAATCTTTTTAACCACCTTTGTTGGTTTATTATTATTTGGTTTGGCATTCTATCTTAGTTCATTAAGAGATTTAGACGCTGGCTTTATTGCAGTTAAACCAGGAAAAGAAAAAGCAAGCAAATACTTAAATTCGCCATTTGCTTTAGCGATAAAAATAAGTAAAACATTGATTTTTGGATGGTTAATCGCGGTATTTATTTTAGGAATATCTTATGGTTCAATATTTGGTGATGTAGAAATGTTTTTAGAATCAAATGATATTTATCAGCAAATTCTACCAAATATTCCTGGTGTTTCTTTAACCGAACAATTTTTAGGGGTAATAATAGTAGTTTGTGCAATAGCTTCAACTATACCAGGTCTATTAGTAATTTTAAAATTAAATTCAGAAGAAAAGAAAAAGCGCTTAGAAGTTATTTTATCAACTGAAACTCCTCGTTATAAAATCATTACTCACTATTTAATACTTGCATTTTTACTTACTTTTATATCATTATTATTTACTGGAATAGGGCTTTGGTTGGCGATTTATTCCGTTATGGAAAACCCAATAGCTTTAGGAACAATTATTCAAGGAGTTTTACTATTCTTACCAGCAAGTTTAGTGATGATTGGTTTAGCAACTACCCTGATAGGGCATTTGCCAAAACTCGCAAATATAACTTGGTACTATCTAATAATTGCATTCTTCTTTGTTTATTTAGGCAATCTCTTAAATTTGCCTGAATGGATAATTAATTTATCAGTTTTTGCTTATATACCACAAGTTCCAATTGAATCAATCAATTATTTTACTTTAACAGTTCTAACATTATTATCTCTGAGTTTAATTAGCTATGGAGTTTATGGCTATCAAAAAAGAGATATTCAAGTATAAATAGGATGAGAAATTTCTCATCCTTTTCTTATAAAGAGTAATTGAGTATCTATTTATCTATGATATAATAATATTGATAAAGGAAGGTGAGATTATGGAGAATATAACAAAAACTCTAACAATTACTACTAATAAACCAGAGGAAATGATTAATGTTACTAGTATAATTGAAAAAGAATTAAACAAAACAAATATTAAAACTGGTACAATTACAATATTTGTGCCTCATACGACAGCGGCTGTTACAATTAATGAAAATGCAGATCCAGATGTAAAAAAAGATATTCTATTTGGATTAGCTAAAAGTTTTCCTAAACACAAAGAATATAAACACTTTGAAGGGAACTCTTTTGCTCATATTAAATCATCGGTTATTGGCGTTAGTCAAACTTTATTAGTTGATGATGGAAAGATTTTATTAGGCCAGTGGCAAGGAGTATATTATTGTGAATTTGATGGTCCGAGATCAAGAAATCTAATAATAAGAATTTCTGGGAAATAAATGAAAAACATTTTCATAAGACACAACTTAAAATATCCTTTAATGGAGATAAGCGATTATCTTAAATTAATCTATCAAAATAGTTTTGGACCTAAGCATTTTGCTAAAGATCTAACTCTAGATGATATCATCAAATATCTTAGAGAAGAGTATAAAAATGATTTAACCGGCTATAACACAAATATTATCGAAGATATTGGCAATGATTATGTTAGAGTATTTTTAAAGATTATAGATAAACAAAAGCTAAAACTTGAAAACTTAGCTATAGCTTTTTATAAATCAATGGATAGTAAAGTTATTGATTATAATAATTCAAAAATGCTATTTAATAAACAAATTGAATTATTAATTGATATGATTAAAACCGAAGAGATTAAACTTGATAAAGAAAAAGCAATTAGCTTTATTAAAGAATATCTTAATAACGGCATAAAACCAATAAGTCATAGTGAGGTTTATAAAAAAAACTATAAACCTCATTACCGAGTTATACATAAAAAACATTTAAAGGAATTAGGTATAAGATAAATGAAAAATAAAGTATATAAAAAACAAACAAAATTTTCAGGCATTAAAGAAAATCCATCACTACTCGGTTTTGGTTGTATGCGATTTCCTAAAATTGATTCAGAAAAGCCTGATATAGATGAAGCACAAGCAGAGGAAATGATTGACTATGCTTATAAACACGGAGTTAATTATTTTGATACAGCTTATCCCTATCATCAAGGTTTAAGTGAGACTTTCATTGGGAAAGTTTTAAAAAAATATCCGCGAGAGTCTTTCTATCTAGCTAATAAAATGCCGAGTTGGGAAATAAAAACATTAGCAGATGCTAAAAGAATCTTCAAAGAACAATTAGAAAAATGTCAAGTAGACTATTTTGATTTTTACTTATGTCATGCATTAAGTGAAAAACACTTTGAAATTTATAAAAAGCCAGAAATAATGGACTTTTTATTAAAACAAAAAGCCAAAGGCACAATAAAACATCTTGGCTTTTCTTTCCATGACACCCCAGATGTATTAGCTGAAATAATTCATACTTATAAATGGGATTTTGTACAACTACAACTTAATTATCTAGATTGGGATTTTCAAAACGCCAAAAAGCAATATGAAATAGTAAAAGATTATGGAGTTCCTGTTATTGTTATGGAACCTGTAAGAGGTGGCACCTTAGCTAATTTAAGTGAAGAATCAAAAAAAATCTTAAAAGCAGCAAAACCCGATAAATCTATTGCTTCATGGGCGATAAGATATGCTGCTTCAAAAGAAAATGTTATGACAGTATTAAGTGGTATGAGTAATCTTGAACAAACAAAGGATAATGTAGCTACGTTAACTAACTTTAAACCAATCACAAAATCC
>JAGYOE010000027.1 GCA_018399755.1 Bacilli bacterium | reverse complement strand
CTTCTTCTCGTTCTTTGATTGCATATGCGGGTTTAGATAACTCTGTTTATCAATCAGGAACTGAATCAAACTATGGAAGAATATCCAAACGAGGTTCTAAATATTTAAGAACAGCGCTTTATAATGTCTCCTTAACAGTGATTAACAATTCAAAAGTATTTTATGATTATTACTTTGACAAAAAATCCAAAGGCAAATCTCATACACTGTCTCTAATTTGGGTTAGTCGTAAGCTTCTTAGAGTAATTTATCATTTATTAAAACATGATGAACCCTTTATCGATCAAGTAATTTAAACTATTTATTAGTCCATCTGGCGAGGACTATATTCATACATGTTAACCTATAATACTCAAAATAGGTTTTTTTATCATGGTTTAATTATTACCTTGACTTTTTATAGTTATTCTCCCTTAAGTTAAATTTTACCATAAGTTAATTAATTATGCATTTATTAAAGTCTATTGTTTTTTAGTCTAGAGATAATTTTTTAATTTCTCCAGCAAACTCACCTTTAATATAGTTAATGTTTTTTGTTTTTAAGTCACTTTTTATTAGCTTTTCATGTTTATGGTCATAAATAATTTTAATTTCATTGTTATAGATAATTTCGCTAAATTCAATAAAATATTTGTGATTATACTCATTATTATTGATAATTATATATTTAGCAGAGGTTAAATATTTAATCGTTTTGAAATCAAAATTATAAAATACATTTTCAAAACAAAAAATAATGTTTTTTTCAATTAAATATTTTTTTAAATCATTTGGTAAATTAAGATATGTTTGAAAATCGATTTTAAAAATAATTTGGTTAATCTTATCAGTTTCTATTCGTTTAAGCAAATAATTAAAGGCTTTTTTTGAATTTATTGTTTCATAA
This sequence comes from Bacilli bacterium, assembly GCA_018399755.1. Classification (GTDB taxonomy): domain Bacteria; phylum Bacillota_I; class Bacilli_A; order Izemoplasmatales; family Hujiaoplasmataceae; genus Hujiaoplasma. Next base: position 13,046 of record JAGYOE010000027.1, on the reverse strand, counting down.
GTTATCGGTATAATAAAACTAGATTTTATACTTGTCTTTTTTAATTCGCTAATAAATTGATTTACAATTAATCTATCAAATAAGATCCCTAATTTATATTTAGATATTATTGATTTTAATCTATATTTATCAGCTAATAACTCCAATTCAAAAATATCAAGCTCTAGAAAACTTATTTTATTAGTTTCCCAGTTTTTAATTAGATTATATTTAAGTTTAATTTTATTTTCGTTAATAAATTTTTTTGTTAACTCTAAATAAAAATTATCTTTTTCAGTTTCAAGTTTAAAATCTTTATTAGTCATAACAATAGGACTTTTTTTACTAGTAAAAGCTAATAAATTTTTTAATTTTTCATCAGTTTGTTTAATTGGTTTATCAAATTTTGAATATACTACTCTTAAATCAAGTTCAAGGTATTTATTAATTATTTCACTAGCAATTCTTTTTACAACGCGTTTATCAATTGTATCTAAGTGTAGATAAATCATACTATCACAAGTATCAATTAAATTAATAATATGATTATTGCTTTGGTCATAAATTAACTCAATCAAAGCTTTTTTTATAGCTTGAAATTGATTATAAGAATAATTATTTATATATTCTAAATAATTATTAATACTTATAAGAACAAGAGATTTTTGCTTATCTTGAGTTAACTCATCAAATTTAAGCGATTTAGTTTTAGTTGGCTTTTCTTTAGCTAGAATATATAGTTCATAGTCATGTTTTTGAATTAATAAGTTTATTTGCTTATTATTATAAGTGATTAATAGTTCATTTGTTTTTAAAAGCTCATCTAGATAAACAATTTTTTCTAATTGTTTTTGAAATAAACTAAATTTTATAAATCTATCGTTTTGATTAAATAATACTTTAGCATAATCATTAACAAAATATATATAATTATTTACAATTTTTAGTAAAGCAATTTTACTATTAGTTAGAAGTTTAGAATAATTTACAATAAATTTGTTATTTTCGGCTTTAATTGTAAAGTCATTTAAATTGTTCTTAATTAAGTAACTTGAAAGAATTGTAATTTTCTTTGCTTGAGCAAAGTTTTTATCATTTATATAAGTCAATAAAAATTCTTGATCAACAATTTTTTCTACTAAAATATAATCGGTATTTTTAGTCACAAAGATAAAATCTTGCAAGTCTAAAGTATTATAAGTATTAGAAAATTCATTGTTAATTATATCGGAAAAAATTGAATTATTAGTTTCGATATCTTTTTCTAATAATAAATCTTTAGAAAAATGTAAAAGTTTAATTTTACCATCAATAATCTTAAGATATATTAGTTTTTCAAATAAATTAGTTTTATTTAAATCAATAAATAAATCACGAATAATTTCACGAGATTTATAATATATTTTATTGCGTTTAATATTTTTTAAAACAAGTTTATAATCGTTAAAATCATCAATTTCAATTGGTTTTTCTGTTAGTAAATCACTCAAATAATTATTGGCTTTTTGATATTCAGATTTGTCTACTTTTGTTAGTAAAGGTAAAGCGGATTTAAAAAAACTAATTTGATTGTTTAAAGAATCTTGTTTTTGAATTTTTTCTTTATAATTGCAATAGAAATTATATGCTTCATCTAAACGATTTAATTTAAGATTGATTTTAATAAAGCGGTTTAGATAAGCGTATTTTCTTTTTGTTATTAAAAAGAATTTTTCAAATTTTTCCAAAGAATCAAGGTAGTTTTCTTGATAATAATCTAGATCAGATTCTACTAATATAAACATTTCATTTTGTTTTTCTCTGTCAAATTGTTTAGCTAGTTGGTATGATTCTTTAGCTTTTTGAAATTTATTGATTTCTAAATATAATAATGAAAGTTTTAAATATTTATTAGTTAGATTTTTACTGGAAATATTTTCTGGGATAGTTTCTAGTATATCAATTGCTTGTTTATATTTATTTAACCCTTCATAACAAATTGCTAGGTAAAACTTTTGATAAAGAAAATCTTTAGGTTTTATTAAGTATTTTTCGCGTGATATTAATACATTTAATAGCGATTTAAAATCTTCAGTTATTAAAAGAATATCGAGATATAAATTATGTAATTTTAGTTGAGCTTTTTGTTTAGAAAGATTAGCTTTTTTCTTATAGAAATTTAAAATTTTAAGAGCCTCTATATATGCTTTTTGTTTAATTAAATCATTAATTATTTCAACTAACTTTTCCAAAGAAAAAGAACTATTAGTTAAAGCTTCTAATAGTGTATTATAATTTGTTTCATTTGTTTGATTTTGATTACTCATCTTTTTCCTTTTCTAGACGTTTTTCGACTTTAAAATCTAGTAAATTTATTATTTCTATTGCGATTTTTTTATCTTCAATAAAAACTCTTGCATAACTAGGATAGTTATAAGATCTTCTTATAGATAGCGCTCCAGGATTTAAGGCAATAAAACTTTTATTATTTTCTAAATGGATTTGGTGGGTGTGGCCAAATACCACAAGATCAACTTTAAGCTTTAAGGCTTTATCAAATAAACGTTTTAAGCCAAATTTTACATGGTATTTATGTCCATGAGTTAGTAAGACTTTAAAACTAGCAAGTTTTAAGATTTTTTCTATTGGTAATTTAGGCGCAAAGGGATAATTGCCTTTAATGCTAATGATATTTAATTTTTTTAGTTCTTGTAGTGATAAACCTGAATCTCCACTACAATATATTTTATCAGTATTTCTTTCGTGTTCTAGCATTTTTTTTATTGATGATTTATCTTGATGACTATCAGAAAATATCAATATCTTCATTTTCTAAATCCTTTTTTAATTTATCGATTGCCTTAGCACGGTGTGAGAGTTTATTTTTTTCAGAAAGAGATAATTCTGCTAAAGTTTTGTTTTTTGTTTTAAGATAAAATAATGGGTCGTAACCAAAACCATTATTACCGCGTGGTTTGTCAAGAATCTCTCCTGATAATTCGCCTTGATAAAACCTTGGTTTTTCACCAGGGATATATAAGCAAATAACCGTGATAAATTGTGCTAATCTATTGGTTTTGTCTTTAAGTTTTTCTAGTAGTAATTGGTTATTACTAGAAGTGGTTTTTGCTTTAGAAAAGCGTTTAGAAAAAACCCCAAGTTCGTTTGGTAAGGCATTAACTATTATCCCTGAATCATCACCAATTGATATTTTATTGGTTGCTAAAGCTACTGTTTTAGCTTTTATTAAAGCATTTTCTTTAAATGTATTGCCGGATTCGATAATTTCAATATTAACTAAGTTTTTATAAGGGATTAACATAATGTCAATTAATTTATCTTGGTATTCTTTAATTTTATTTAAATTGTCGCTTGCAATAACTATTGATTTCATTTAATTAGAAAAAAAGTTAAGATTTAACTTAACTTAATTATCTCCTTCCATTTAACCATTTAGTAAATTTATTAATTAAATCGTTTCTTCCTACAAGCAATAACTCGTCTCCTTTTTTAAATGGAGAATTTGAACTAGGAATTAATATTTTATTATCTCTTCTAACAGCGACAATATTAACACCGTATTTTTTGCGGATATCTAATTCTAATAAATTTTTACCAATAACTTTTTTTGTTGCATTAATGGTTATAAAACTGTAGTTTTCATCTAATTCGAAGAAATCTAAAAAGCTATTAGATACTAATACTTTTGCAAGTCTAATTCCACTTGATTTTTCGGGCCAGATTAAATGTTCATGATTAATTCCAAGTTTTTCTACTACTTTTGCATGATACTCACTTTGTATCTTTACATAAACTTCTTTTACACCTAAATCAAGTAAGATTAAGGTTGTTAAAATAGAGTCATCAACATCCATTCCAGTTGCTACTACTACTTTATCATAATTACTAATTCCAACTTCTTTTAAAGCTTCAACATCGGTTGAGTTTAAACATACTGTATTAGTTAAAGCTTTTCCAATTTTTTCTATTTTATCATAATTTTTATCAATAACTAAAACATCAGCTTCTAGTTTTATTAACTCTTCAACTAAGGCTCTGCCAAACCTTCCTAATCCAATTACTGCAAATGATTGTTTTGCCATAATATCACTTCCTCACTTATAGTATTATTATACTTGAAATGCTTAAATTGTCAATTAGATTAAGATAAAATTAGAAGAGTCTATACTTTTTTTTTACAATAAGTTATAATACTATTAATGAGGTGATTAAATGCAAAATGATGATCTTTTTAATATGGAAAAACCAACTGAAGAACCTAAAGAAAATGATTTTCAAGAAATTGTTAATGAAAATAAAATAAATGGAATTATTCTTATTGTTTATGTAGTTTTTACTTTAATAGCTACTTTAGTTAGTGCACAATTACAGATATCTTTAGAAAAACAATATTCTGAGCTTGTGGATGAAGATTTATCATGGCAAGTTGTTATAGATGAAGAAGATGATTATATAATTAACTATACAGGTAGTGTTGAAAATAACACTGATAGAGCATTTGAAACAATTTATTATCGTTTGGAATTTTATAACAGAGACGATGAGTTAGTTGGCCGTGACTTTATTGAAATAAAAGACATTGAAGTCGGTGAAACTGTTCAAATTGATGAAGAGTTTAAACCAGGTGAAGAGATTATATCCATTACTCAAACAGAAATTATTCCGTTATCTAACACTTATATAATTGCTTTAAATTTAATTTCTACTATTTTAATTGCTTTTGTTTTATTTTTTGTTAATAAAAGAAATTTTTATAATGACTTTGTTGCTTTTAAACAAAATCCAAAAAAATATTTCGGTTATGTTATTACTGGATTTGTCTTAGTATATGCTGCAATGATTTTTGCAAATATTATTTTAGATTATTTAGGTGTAACAGATACTAGCCAAAATGAACAAACAATTCAATCGCTTTTTACTAGAAATACTTTAAATATTGTTATGTTGTTTTTGTTATTAACTATCTTTACTCCGATTGTTGAAGAAACTGTATTTAGAAAGTCAATTTATGGTTTTATCAGACCTTTATTAGGTGATATTGGCGCAATCATTCTTTCAGGTTTAATTTTTGCTTTAATGCATGTTATATCTTTTGGTGATTATATTCAAATAATACCTTATGCGTTTATGGGTTTATCCTTTAGTTATATTTATTTTCTATCAAATAGAAATATTTACGTGGTTATTTTAATTCATTTCTTAAATAACCTAATCCCGTTTTTAATTTATTCGACAAATTTAATTTAATTTTAACCATTAAAAAAAGCTATGGAAAATCCATAGCATTTTTTTTATGTTATCTAACTTTTTCTTTAAGTACTTTACCTGCTTTAAAAGTAGGTGCTTTTAGAGATGGAATATGAATTTCTTCTCCAGTTCTTGGGTCATGACCTTTTCTAGCTTTTCTAAGTTTTACATTAAATGTTCCAAATCCAGTCAATACAACTTTTTCACCTTGAACTAATGCTTCTTCAATAGCTAATACTGTTGAATTTAATGCTGTTTCAGCATCTTTTTTTGATAATTCTGATAAATCTGCGATTCTTGAAACTAATTCTGACTTATTCATTTAAATTCCTCCTTTAAAAATATAATCTTATTATATAAGAATAATTTATAAAAAACAAGGTATTTAGCCAAAAAAACCTATTTTTTTTGCATTTTTTTGGAAAATCACTTACGATTTCTTAAAATTATGTTAATTGGCGTACCAAAAAAGTCAAAATTCTCCCTTAATTTGTTTTCTAAATAACGATAATATGAGAAATGCAAGCAGTTAATATCATTAACAAACAAGACAAAAGTAGGACATTTAGTTTTTACTTGAGTTGCATAATAGACCTTAAGAACCTTTTGTTTATATTGTTTTGGTGGATTTAAAAGCATTGCATCTTGAATAGTTTCGTTAAGTAAACTAGTAGAAACTCTTTTTGAATAGTTTGTATAACTTTTCTTAATAACTGGAAAAAGTGTTTTTAATCGTGATTTTGTTTTCGCTGATAAATAACAAATAGGAACATAGCTTAAAAATCTAAATTCTTCTCGGATCAGATTTTCCCATGATTTCATCGTATATTGATCTTTTTCTACTAAATCCCATTTATTAATTACAACAATTAAGGCTTTATTGTTATCTATTGCATAACCAGCAATGTTTTTATCTAGTTGTCTTATCCCCGTATTAGCATCTAAAAGCAATAAACAAACATCTGATCTATCAATCGCTTGCATTGCTCGAAGATTTGCATAGCGATCTAGGTTTTCATATATTTTACCGCGTTTTTTCATTCCAGCAGTATCAATAATCACATAGTTTTGTTCGTCTAAAGAAAACTCTGTATCAATTGAATCAGTTGTAGTACCTTCTATTTCAGAAACAATAACTCTTTCATATCCTAATATTGAATTAATTAAAGAAGATTTTCCCACATTAGGTCTACCAATAACAGATAGTTTAATATCAGTTTCTTTGTAGTTGTCTTCTTTATTAGGCGGAAAATGAGCAATTACTTCATCTAATAAATCACCAATCCCAGTTCCATGAACACTAGATATATTAAAGACACTAGTTGCGCCTAGTTCGTAAAAATCATAGATTGCTTCATGATATTTTGGATTATCTACTTTATTTACCGCAACTATAATTGGTTTGTTTGAATTATAGAGTATATCCATAATATCTTTATCACCAGGTAAAAGACCATCTTTACCATCAACTGTAAAAACAATTACATCAGCTTCTTCAATAGCAATTTCAGCTTGGGCTTTAATTTCAGTTAAAAAAGGCGCATCGGAAATTTCGATGCCCCCTGTATCAATGATTCTAAATTCTCTGTTTAACCAGGTTGCCTTGCTATAGATTCTATCTCTAGTCACACCTGGTAAATCGTCAGTAATCGCTACTCGTTTTTCTACAATTCGATTAAAGAGGGTTGATTTACCTACGTTTGGTCTTCCAACAATTGCGACAATTGGCAACATAGTATCACCTAACTTTATTTTTTAAATTTTTTGAATAAATCCTCTAATGATTGATTAGCACTAACATTTTCTTTCAATTCATCTTCATAAGCTGCGCGGTTTTTCTTTTCTTCAACTGATTTTTTTGAAAGAATTAAATGCCATTTTTTGGGATTAAATTCCTTAACTTCTACTGTAATAATATCTTCTTCTTTAAGTTCATTTTCAAGGTTTGTAATATGTTCGTTAGATACTTCGCCGATTGGTAAGAAACCTTCAATTTCATCAACTTTTAAAACGGCTCCATTATCTTCAATTCTAACAACTTCAGCTGATACTAATTCACCTTTTTTAAGTTTTATATCAGCCCATGGGTTATATTCTAAATGTTTTTTTGAAACTGAGAATTGTTCTTTCTTCTTATTAATTGAAGTTATTTCTACTTCTAAAGTGTCGCCAACTTCAACATCTCCAGCTAAATTTTCATTAGGGTTCCAAGAATAATCAAAACGATTAAGCAAGCCAACTACTTCTTTTTCAATTTCAATTAACATTCCAAATTGCATTTTTCTAACAATTTTACCTTTGACTTTATCGCCAACTTTATAATTATTTAAGAATTTTTGCCATGGAGTTTCTTGAAGTGCTTTTAAAGATAAACTAACTTTTTTACCTTTAACTTTGATGATTTTAGCTTCAACTGTTTGTCCTTCTTCAAGATATTCATGAATATCTTTTACATGGTAATGAGAAACTTCAGAAATATGAATTAAACCATCAATATTTTCGGTGATTTTTGCAAAAGCACCGTAGTCTTTTAATTTTTCGATTGTTACAGTTACAACTTGACCTTCATTAAGTTCTTCTAGTTCAGCTTCTCTTTCAGCTTTTTTCTGTTCATAAACAACTTGTTTACGATTAGCAATAAGGTTTGTATTTCTACCTTCTATTTTCTTTTCGATTAATTGAGCAGTAATTTTTTTATTAACTAAATCTTCTTTTTTAGCGTCTTCTTCTCTTAAGAAGATTAAACTTTCAGGCAAGAAAACTTCTATACCTTTATAATCTAATAATAAACCACCTTTAACGGCTTTTTTAACTTTGAACTCGTAATTTTGACCTTCTTCTAATTCATCACGAAATTTAATAATTTGTTCTTTTCTCAATATATCTTTACGAGATAAAAGCGGCCATTCTGATTGATCATCATTTCTAATATATTTAACTACTTTTACCTTTAACTTTTCGCCTTCTTTTATTGCTTCTTTAGCACTCTTAATTGAGCCTAAAGCTAAATGTTCCTTATAGATTACCCCTTCTGACATAAAACCTATGTCTACTAGAACCTCTTCATCAGTCACCTTAATAACTGTCCCAGTCACAATTGACCCAGGTCTTGGTTTTGATGGACTTGTGTAGTTGGGTGTATTATCCTGCATATTAAAACTCTCCTTTATTTATTATGTTTGTGTATTTTTTATATAATAAATCAACAACCTGATAAATATCTTTATCAGATGTATCAATTTCTATCGCATCTTCAGCTTTTTTTAGAGGGTTGTATTCCCTACTTGAATCATATAAATCGCGTTTTTTTAATTTTTCTTCAATATCTTCTAAGGAAATATCTCTTCCTAATGCTTTTAGTTCTTCATAACGTCTTTTTGCTCTTACTTTAACTGTAGCAGTTAAAAAGACTTTTAAATCTGCATCTTTTAAAACTACTGTACCAATATCTCTGCCATCCATAACAACATTATTGTCTTTAGCAATTTCTTGTTGGAGGGTAACTAGTTTATTGCGAACAGGGATATGAGAAGCAACTAAAGAAACATTTTCAGAAACCTCTTTTGTACGGTTTAAATGGGTCATATTAACACTATCCATATAGAGTTCCCCGTTTTTAAAGATAAATTCAGTATCTTCAAGAAAATCAAAACTCTTTGGTGATGAAAGATCAACTTCTAAGCTAAGTGCTTTATAAGTTGTTGCTCGATACATTGCGCCAGTATCAATATACGTGTAATTTAGTTTTTTTGCAAGTAATTTGGCTATTGTAGATTTCCCTGCTCCTGCAGGTCCATCGATTGCTAACGCATGATAACTCATTTAATCCTCCTCAACCTTTAAACATTATATCATATTTTCGCGATTTGGCTAGAATAAATCGTGATATTTTTTTGTTTATCCGTTTTTTGAAAGGTTGTAAAGGGTTTTTATTTCATGTGGTTTTAAAATTCGGTATTCACCTTTGTTTAATCCTGCTAAATCTACGCAACCAAAGCGCTCACGTTTTAGTTTAACAACTTCATGTCCTAATGCTTCAAACATTTTTTTTACTTGATGGTTTTTTCCTTCGGTTATGATTATATTTAAGAATGTACTTTCCTTTTTTTCATCATACTTAACATTTAATACCTTAGCAGGCATTGCTTTTATACCATCATAGATTAAGCCTTTTGCTAAAGCAATCGAAGATTCTTTTCTTAATAATCCTTTTATTCTAACATAGTATTCTTTTTCTATCATATATTTTGGATGAATCATCTGATTAGCAAAATCGCCATCGTTTGTTAAAATTATAATACCAGAGGTATCATAATCTAAACGACCAACGGGAAAAATCTTTTCTTTTGCCGGCACTAAATCAACCACAGTTTTTCGGTTAAACTGATCTTTAACAGCTGATATATAACCTTCTGGTTTGTATAAAACGTAATATACTAAATTTTCTGGTTTAAGTTTTTCACCATTAACTATTATTTCATCAGAAAAAGAAGCTTTAGTTCCAAGTTCAGTTACAATTTCACCGTTTACTTTAACTTTTCCCTCGGTAATTAAATCTTCAGCTTTTCTTCTTGATGTAATTCCAGCTTTAGCAATTATTTTTTGTAATCTATCCATAGATTTCTCCTTTCCTTGAAAAAAGTGAGGAATCCCACTTAGTTATCAGAATCCTCAACTTTTATTGTCATCAGTACTGATTCAATTCTTCGTTTTTTAACTTTAAGAATTTTAAAAACTAATGTTGCCTTATCTTCATTGATAAGCTCACTTAATTCATCATATTCTTGATTATATCTTACTTCATATTCAATCTCTTCACCTATTTCAGGAATATCTTGAAACATTTCAAATAACCATCCTCCAACACTAGTTGAATCAGATACAGGTGGTTTTCCTAAGTTAAGATCTTCAAATAAGTCTTCTAAATCATAATCTGCATTGATTAAATAATTATATTCATCTTTTTTAGTTATAGTTTCGATAACATCATCATGCTCATCGTAAATTTCGCCAACTAACTCTTCTAAAGCATCTTCCATAGTAACAATACCATCTACGCCACCATATTCATCTACAACAATCGCAAGATGAGTATTTTTGTTTTGTAAAAGAGTAATTAGACTATCGACCTTTGTTGATGTAGGTATAAATAGTGCTGGACGCACTAATTTCCTTAAATTAACAGCTTGTTTTTTTAAGACTTTTGTATAAAAATCTCGCTCAGATAATATTCCAATTATATTATCAATATTATCTTCATATACTGGTAATCTTGAAAGCTTATTTGCAAAGAATATTTGCTTAATTTTAGTTACGCTTTCATCTATATCAATTGCAATAACATCAACTCTAGGCGTCATAATTTCTTCTACACAGATATCAGATAATTCTAAAACGCTTTGTAACATATCTGCTTCGCCAACTTGAATTGATCCTTCTTCTTCCATAGTATCAATAATGGTTTCTAAATCGCTTTCAGTAACGCTTACTTGCTTATCAGATTGACTTCTATTAGTAACCTTGCGATTTAATTTAACAAATAAATAGGTTAATGGAACCATTACTTTTATAAGAAAGAAAATAAACCTTGACATTTTTAACGAAAATTTTTCTGCATTAGTTTTCGCATAACTCTTTGGCATTATTTCTCCAAATATTAAAATAATAATTGTCATAACACCTGTATTCATCAACGCTACTACTGTTTGTTGGGTAGATGGATCACTCATATAGGCGAAAATATCATTAAAAAACATAACACTGACAGTCGCTAGAGCAATATTAGCTAAATTATTACCAACTAAAAGTGTAGTAAGCGTTTTATCAAAATTATCTACTATCCATAAAGCTTTTTTTGAGCCTGGTTTATTAAGTTCTACCAAGGTTTTTAATCTAAGTCTCCCAACGGAGGAATAGGCGGTTTCAGTCGATGAAAAAAACGCTGAACCCATTAATAATGCTAGCATCAATATCAGTAACACTGGGTTAACTGATGGTTGAGCTTGTAAGACTAGCCACATCTGACTAACTTCCAAACAAATCACTTCCTTTTATTCTTTATATCTTGTATCGTATTTTCCCGTTTCTGTAGAAACGACAATTTTATCTCCTTCATTGATAAACAATGGAACAGATAGTTTTAAGCCTGTATTAGTTAAAGCTTCTTTAGTTGCATTACTTGCAGTATTGCCTCTAACTCCTCCTGGAGTAGATACAATTTCTAAAGTTACTTTATCTGGTAATTCAATTCCTAAAATCTCTTTTTCATAAGAAATAATTTTAATTTCCATACCTTCTTGAATAAACTCTAATTTTCCTTCAAGAATTGATTCATGTAATTCAAGTTGTTCATAAGTATCATTATTCATAAAAACATGTGTTTCACCTGAACTGTAGAGATATTGCATAGGATTTTTTTCGATCATAGCTGTTTCAATTTTTAATCCTGAATTAAAAGTTTTATCGATAACAGAATTAGTTCTTAAATTTCTAAGTTTTGAACGAACAAATGCACTCCCTTTTCCCGGCTTAACATGTTGAAATTCAATAACTTGATAAATATCGCCTTCGTATTTAATTGTTAATCCTGTTTTAAAATCATTTGTTGTAATCATAGTAATAATAATAAATTATCTTTATTATATACTCCTTTCCATAAAATATCTAACAGAGTTATTATAATATAAAATCACTTTATTGACAATAGTTTTCACTTCTACTATAATAATAGTAGTCAAAACGAGGTGATAAATGTGTTTTTAGCTATAACTGAGTGGATTTTACCGGTTGTTTTAGGTATTTCACTAGGATTATTAATTGCTTTTTCAAAAAATAAGAAAAAACAAGGTGGTTTACTTTACTTAGATCCTGAAGAGTTTCGTAAAAATATGCGTAGAGGGCAATTAATTGATATAAGAAGTGAAGAAGAATATAATAAAGAAAAAATTAATGGTAGTAGAAACTATCCTAAAAAATCAATCTTTCAAAACTTATATCTAATTAGAGCTGATCAACCAATATTTTTATATCATGATAAAGATAGTGGTTTAGTAAAGAAAGTTGGAAAAAAATTAATGAGAAAAGGATATAACCCCGTTTATGTTTTAAAAGGTGGGTTAGATAATTGGCCTTTCAAAAAAAAATAAAACTAAGAAGCTTAGCTTCTTTTTTTTATGTAATTTTTTACCTGGCAAATTGTTGAATCAAAATCAACAAAATCACTTTCAAACCATTTAACATCTAGTTTATTTCTAAACCAGGTTAATTGTCTTTTTGCATATCTTCGTGAATTTCTTTTAATTAATCTAATTGCTTCTTCTAAAGATATTTCTCCAGAAAAATACCTATATAATTCCTTATATCCAATTGCTTGAATACTTTGTCCACTAACAAATTTATCAAATAAAGCTTTTGTTTCAGCTAACAAACCATTTTTAATCATTAAATCAACTCGATTATTTATTCTTTCATAAAGAACTTTTCTATCAGTGTTAAGTCCAATAATTAAGTAATCATCGTAATATTCTTTTGGATTTTTTTGCATATCTTCATCATTTTTTTCTAAAGCCCTTAAAACTCTACGACGATTATCTAAATCTACTTCATGATAGAAGGCAGGATTATTTTGTTTTAATAACTTTTGTAACTCCTCTAGGCTTAATTCATTAAACTTATCTCTTGAGTTAGTTTTTTTGCCTTTAAACTTATAATCATAAATTATTGCTTGAATATATAAGCCAGACCCACCAACTAAAATTGGCAGTTTACCTTTGGCTTTTATTTCAGCGATTTTTTCTCTTACTAGCAATTGATAATCTACT
>JAGYOE010000026.1 GCA_018399755.1 Bacilli bacterium | reverse complement strand
ATGTCCTGTAGCTCCAGTAATATAAATCATTATTATTTCCTTTTTATTATTATAACATTTTTTATTAATTTAAAAAATGACAGATGATTTCCTTTTTTTTAAAATTATAGCAAAAAAAAGAGCAAGTTTTATTCTTGCTCAAGTAAATCACTGTATTCAGAATATTTATTGGTTTTAATAGCTAATTCTTTTAATTCATAATTTATTTCTCTAAAATCAAATTCATGTAATTCTTTTAATTTAAAATCCTTTAAAATATATTTAGCAAATTTCCATAATGAGTTTTTCATATCATAATTGCTATCCTTAGATATTCTTGTTAAGGCTTTTATTAGGGCTGAAATAATCATTAAATCATTTTTTCCGTAAAGCAGAATTTGATAAAAATGATCATATAGTAATAAATCATAATTCAATGCTTTAATTGTTAATCTTTCGTTATTTTCTTCATCATAATAATGAAGACTATAATGAGCATCAGAAAGTTTCATAAAAATATAACCTAATTGATCAATACAACTTTTTGCAGTAGAAGGATCATTAACTCCAGGTGACAATGCTCTTATAGCAATTTCTACAAGTTTCATAGTTCGGTTGCGGTATTCAGAATAATTGCCAATTTCACTAGATATAATAAAACAATCATTGATGATTTCTTCATCAAAAGAAAAGCTTTTATTTTTTGTGTTGTATTTAAACAAAACATCATCTTCAAAAACATGTTCGTTATATGGTTTAATAACGGTAATATTAATATCATTTTTCTTTAAATAAGGGATTAATTTTTTAGTGTTAATATCAATAAAATAACCAGTTTTTTCAATTTTGAACTCATTATTAAATTCTGTTTTTATTTTATCGCTATCTTGTTTAAGATGAATTGATGGATTTTCTTTAATTGTTTCTTGATATTTTTCAATATCATTAACAGCTTCTTTTACTAGTTTATCTATGTAGATATTTACTTGAACTGATTTAGAAATATAGTGAATAAAATAAGCAAATAAAACAATTCCAATTACAAATATAATCAGCGCAAATAAGGTTAAATTTGAAAAGAATAAACTAGGATAATTTTCTGTAATGATTAAACTAATTAAAGTATAGATAATTACTCCAATATAATAGCCTAGAATATGTAGAGGTACTTTCCTTTGTAAGAAATCATTTAAAGTTCTAGGCGAAAATTGACCGCTATACAATGTTAAAACAACCATAATAATAGAGAATGTTATAGTGACTATTGTAATAATTGCAGCAATCATCATAATTAAGAAACTATTAAGAAAGGCTTGTTTAAATGCTAGGGTTAAATTATAATTTGTTCCTTGAATGTTTTTATCCAAATAGAAAAATCCAATCGCAAATACAGTGAAAATAATGATGTATAATAAAAATTTAAAGTAATATTTGTTTTTTATAAAATTGAATATTTTCTTCATATTTACCCCTTACTACCAATGAATACTATTGCGTTTGATTTTTGCTTTATACATATTTGTATCGGCTAAAGATATTATTTCATCAATATCTTTAGTGCCATCAAACCTACATTTAGCTATTCCTATACTAACTGATAATTTTACTAAATCATTATCAAGGAAAAATTCTTTTTTATATATTATATTTTTTATTCTATTGGCTTCTTCTATAATCTCTTCATCAGTTTTATTGTTTAATAAGATAATAAATTCGTCTCCACCATATCTACCTAATAAAGTATCATTATCGACATTTAGACTTAAAAATCTAGCAAATTCGTTAAGGATATTATCACCCTTAATATGCCCGAAATTATCATTTACTTCTTTAAAATAATCAATATCTAATAATAAAAATGCACAATTATCATCTTCACTTAATAAGTTTTCTAGGAATTCTTTTGCCTTATTAATAAAGCCTCTACGATTTAATATTTCAGTCATATAGTCATGAGTAGCTAAATATTCATTATCATCTCGGCATTTAACAAGGGATTTTTGAGATTCTTTAAATTCCGTTAAGTCTCTGACAATAATTGCAGTCCATTTATTATGGTTAGAGTCAAGAAAAACTACAGATGAAACTAAGCCAGGAAAAGGTTTTTTACCTTTTCTTAAACAAGTTAGTTCAACAACGACTTTGCCAGTTGCTTCACGTTGGTTTAAGGCGATTTTTAATCGCGGATCTTTTGTATCGACTATACATTTTCTGCCACCTCTAATTATTTCTGGTTCGCTCATATCAAACATTTCACAAGCAGCTTTGTTAGCACGATAAATCTTTCCATCAGGGCTTGTTAAAAAAATAGCGTCTAAACTATTTTCAAAAATCAACTTATAAAACTCTAAGTTTATAGATTTATTCATAATTTCACCCTCTTATAATATAATTTGATTTTATACCTAAAAATAAAATTATTCAATAGCATCAGAATTTTTTAATAAAAAAACATTAAACTTTATATAACGCTAATATTCTTGTATAATATTAATTAGGAGATGATAAAATGATAATTGATAATATAAATAATATTGCAGGTAAAGAGATTTTAAACCCTGATGCAAAAAATGCTTTTATGAAAGTTTTAGTTGATGAAAAGGTTGGTTGGGATGACTATGTAATGAGAGTAGTAGAGGTTTTAGAAGACGGCTATACTCCAAAACACAAACACCCTTGGCCTCATATTAATTATGTAATTTCTGGTGATGGAGAAATTATGTTAGAAGGCAATTATAAAAAAGTATCATCAGGAGCTTTTGCATTTATACCTGCAGATAAACTTCATCAATATAAAAATATTGGTAAAAGTATTTTTAAGTTTATTTGTATTGTACCTAAAGAAGGGCATAAATAAGAAGCTAAATGCTTCTTTTTTTAATGCATTATACTTGATTATATTTCGAATTCGAAATATAATGGAGGTGGAGGTATATAATGAGACAACTAAAAGGAATACATCATGTAAGTGCAATAACTTCAAGTGCAGAAAAAATATATTCATTCTTTACTGATGTTTTAGGATTAAGACTAGTAAAAAAAACTATTAATCAAGATGATATTAATACTTATCATTTATTCTTTGCTGATGATATCGGTTCTCCTGGTACTGATATGACTTTCTTTGATTTTCAAGGAATTCAAAAAGGGATTAAAGGGACAGATGAAATAGCTAGGGTAGGTTTTAGAGTAAAAGATGATTTAGCTATAGATTATTGGATAAAACGTTTTAAACATTATAATATAGATTTTGAAGACAAAGGTAAGATCTTTGATAGAAGAATGGTTTTCTTTAAAGATTTTGACAATCAAGAATATGCCATTGTTTCCGATGAAGCAATAAACGGAGTTAAACCAGGATCGCCTTGGAAAAATTCTCCTATACCACTAGAATTTTCTATTAGAGGTTTAGGCCCAATATTTATTAGAGTTAAGGACAAACAAAAATTAACTGATGTGTTAATAGACAATCTTAATTTGAAAAAAGTAAAGGATAAAGCTAATTTAACGCTTTTTACAATGGGTGAAGGTGGTAATGGCGGTAGTATAATAAGCGATTATCAACCTAATCTAAATCAAGCAATTCAAGGTTATGGATCGATTCATCATTTAGCTTTTCGGATAGAAAATAAAAACGAATTATACCAGTGGATTGAAAAACTTAATATAATAAGTGCTAGACACTCAGGACTTGTTGATAGATTTTATTTTAAATCACTTTATACAAGATTATATCCACATCTATTATTCGAATTTGCAACTGAAGGACCAGGTTTTTTAAGCGATGAAGAGACTTATGAAACCCTAGGGGAGACCTTAGCTTTATCACCAAAATTCAAACAAAAACGCAAATATATTGAAAGCATTGTCAGGCATATTGATACTGTAAGAAGTAAAAATGTATATAAGAAGGAGTATTTAAATGAATAATTTAAAAACCTTAACAATTATCTTTAGAACAAAAGATTCTGTAGAAAAAGCCATCCAAAAGGATGTTAAAAATTACGGGCTAAATGTTACTGAGTTTGGTGTTTTAGAAGCTTTGTATCATTTAGGAGATTTACCAATAAAAAAAATAATGGAAAAAGTTCTAATAACTAATTCCAGTTTAACCTATGTAATTGAACAACTAGAAAAAAAGAACTATCTTCAAAAAAGAAAATCAGATCAAGATAGAAGGTCATTTATTCTTTGTTTAACAAAGAAAGGAAAAAGCCTTATGAAAAAAGCTTATGAAAAACACGAGAAAAATATGCGAAAAATTCTTGATGATCTAAGTAAAGAAGAAGAAAAAACGCTCCAAGAACTACTTAAAAAAATTGGGAAAAAGGCTAGTAAATATGAAGTATAAATTTATTGATAAAGCTTCAAAAACAACCATATGTTTATTACATGGAACTGGTGGAGGTGAAGAAGATTTAATCTTTTTAGGAGAATTGATTGATAATAAGGCCAATATTTTAGGAATAAGAGGAAATATTATTGAAAATGGAATGAATCGTTTTTTTAAACGCTTAGCTCCGGGATTATTAGATGAAGAAAGCATCAAACAAGAAACTAATAATTTATCTGATTTTTTACAAGTATTTTCTGAAGAAAACAATTTAAAATTAAATAATTTTGTACTTTTAGGTTTTTCTAATGGGGCAAATATATTAGCTTCAATGCTTTATCATTACGGGAATATCTTTAAAGCTAATATATTATTACATCCAATGAGACCATTTAGAGAATTTAACTTAATAAATCAAGCTAATAATTTAATCTATTTAACTGGCGGTTTAAAAGATGAAATTACCCCTCCTAAAGAAGTTGAAAAGTTAGCTGCTTTATTTAGCAAATACAATGCAAATGTAACATTAAATTTATATAATTACGGACATCAATTAAGTGAAAAAGAAATAAAAGATATAAAAACTTGGTATAAAAAAGTCATCAAATGATGACTTTTTTTAATTATAATTTTGTTTTGGAAAGTTTGATTAGACTTAATGTATAAAATATCACCATAAAAATTATCATCGATAATATCATATGCCATTCTTGCATTTCAAAACTACCAATTTTAATTGTTAATCCATTAAATTCTGCATAAGTTTTATAGGCATCACTTGTTGTGCCCCCAAAAACTTCATTTACGGCTTCATTCATATAAACCCTTCTAACAATAGTTACCGCATGAGCTGTAGGTAAAATATTCATAACCGTTTGAACTGGTGTGCTTAATACGCCAATGGGAATGTAAATTCCACCTAAAAATCCAATAAAGGTTCCGACAATGGTTGATAAAGTTCCATATGCATTCCTAGTTTTGATAAAAATTGATAAATAAAAGAAAAAAGAACTAAAAGTCATTATAGATAAAAATATTAGTGCAATTATTTTAATAAAAGCAAAAAAGTTTAAAAATTCTCCTCCTTGTGATACTACATAGATTTGCCCGATAATTAGATTGATAAAAACTAAAATAAAACCAATAACCCAAGCACTAATTAAATAAGATAAGGCTAATTTATTTCGTGAAATTGGTGACACATAAAAATCATCTAAGATTTGATCATTACGATCATCTATTAACCCACCAATTGCGCCAAGTGGAACTGTAACAGTACTAACCATAACAATACCAGCCATTATCCATGAACTAACTAACCAACCTAGACCATCAATATCACCTAATAGTGAAGTCAAATTATCAATTTGCATTTTTCCTAAGAAAAGAATATATAATAATAGAATAATTATTACTGATAAAAAGCTAAAAAAGACTGCAGCTTTATCTCGTAAATATTTTTTTAAATTACGAATAACTAATGAAAACAATACGCCTTTCATCTGTAATCACCTAACTTTCTTCCGGTTATATTAACAAAGACATCATCCATATCTCCGCGAATAATCTCAAAATCTTTAATTAATTCTTGATATTTTTTGACTATAGCTATTCCAGAAAAACATGTTGATAGGGTGATTACAGCTAAATTATTTATTATTTCAAAATCGACCTTATCTTTTTTTAATTTATCAATTAATCCTGGTTTAGGAATCATCTTTAATCTATCATTGGAATATTTTAAACGTAAATCTTCACTAGAACCACTGGCGATTATTTCACCACGATCTAAAATAATTACTTTATTAGCGTCTTTAACTTCTTCCATATAGTGGGTGGTTAAGAAAATTGTCATTTTTTTATCATCGCGCAATTTATTGATTAAATCCCAGATATCTTTTCTACTTTTAGGGTCTAAGCCTGTAGTTGGTTCATCTAGGATTAAGAGTTTAGGCCAGTTTAGTAATGCTCTTGCAATATCTGCTTTGCGTTTTTGCCCACCAGATAAACTTTGATAACGTTGATTTAAAAACGGTTTTAGATGGATATATTCATTGATTTCTTTAATTCTTTGATTAAAATCTACTGAATTGTATCCATAGAATGAAGCGCGCACTTGTAAGTTTTCTTTTACAGTCAATAAATTATCTAACATATTATTTTGAAATACTACACCGATTAATCCTCTTATTTTATGGCTGTGTTTGTCAATATTGTAATCAAAGATTTTAACTTCTCCTTGATTTTTTTCTAATAAGGTAGAAATAATTTTAATTGTCGTGGTTTTTCCTGCGCCGTTAGGTCCTAAAAACGCAAAAAATGAGTTTTCTTCCACATCAAATGAAATATTTTTCACTGCTTCAATTTTTTCATACTTTTTAGAAAGGTTTTTAACTGTAATTGCTTTATTCATAAATCCTCCTCATTAAGAATATTTTATCATAATAATAATTTGATTTAAATTAAATATTGCAGAAATTTTTAATTTCTTTAAAAAGTATGTATAATATATATGGTTGATGAATTGGAGCGATTACTTTGAATAAAGAAAAAAGCGAAATGTTAAGATACATGAATATAAAAAAATTATTGATTAAATTAGCTATACCTTCAATCTTAGCGATGATGGTTAATGCTTTATATAATTTAGTTGATACTTTTTTTGTGTCTCAAAGTGAAGGGTTAGATGCTGTTGCGGCTTTATCGATTGTATTTCCAATTCAATTGATAATTTTAGGAATTGGATTAATGTTAGGTGTAGGTTCTGCTTCAGTCTTTTCACGAGCCTTTGGTAGAAAAGATATTGATAAAATGAAAAAAAGTGTAAATACAGCAATTTTTCTTAATGTTACTTTAACATTAACAGTTAGCTTTTTTTCATACATATTTTTAGATGAATTATTGGCCCTTTTTTCGGCCGAACCCGATAACATTGATTTTGCTAGAGATTATTTATTAATCATCTTAATTGCCTTAATTCCGTTTTCTTTATCGGTAATGATGAACAATTTAACTAGAGCTGAAGGAAGAGTTAAAATTGCGATGTGGTCTTTAGTTATTGGCGCTGGAGTTAATATTATTTTAGATCCATTGTTTATTTTTGATTGGGGATTTGGTTTAGGAATTCAAGGGGCCGCTTATGCGACCGCGATTGCTAAAACCGCAGCCTTTATCTTTATTTTCGGACAAGCTATGACTAAAAAATCTAGTTTAGCAATAGATTTTAAATATATGATAAAACCTTCTTATAAGGTTGGAAAAGAAATTGTTTTTGTAGGTTTGCCTTCTTTTGCTAGGGTTGCTTTAGGGGCAGTATTAATAATTATTGTAAATAATTTAATTTCAGATCATGCTGTTAATAGTGATGAAGCTAGTCTTTATCAATCAATATATGGGGTTATTAATAAATTAATTAGATTCTCGTTAATGGCTGGATTTGGACTGGTCCAAGGCATGGTACCAATTATTGGTTACAATTTTGGTGCAAAGATTTATGAAAGAGTCCATAAGGTGCTTAAATTTGCGTCTTTATTGTTGTTGGGATATTTTACTCTAGCATTAATAGGAGTTATGATTTTTGCGCCTAATTTATTCGAAATCTTTACTAGTAATGAAGATATAGCAAATAAAGCAGAATTTATTAGATTAGGTTCTAAAGCATTTAGAATTGTTGCTATTGGATTTACTTTTATTACTTATCAAGTAGTTTTATCAAGTTCTTATCAAGCAATGGGTTATCCTGTAAGAGCATTTATTGTGGCTTTATCAAGAAGATTTATTTTATTTATTCCAATTGCGCTCTTATTGACAAATTACTTTGGTATAGATGGAATCTGGTGGACATTTGTTGCGGCTGATGTTATAGCTGGGTTAGGTTCATTTATTGTATATGTTTTTGAAATGAAACAACTAAAAACAAGATTTACGGGGTGAATTATGAAAAAAGTTTTTTCTAGCAAGAAAATTGGTAATATTGAAATAAAAAATCGCATTACACTTCCGCCGTTAGTTACCTTTACTTGGGGAGATAAATTAGGTTATGTAACCGATAAAAAAGTTGAACATTATAAAAAAATAGCCGCTAATGGTATCGGCTTAATCGTAGTTGAAGCGACAGCGATTAATCCAAATGGACGTTTAGCTGAAGATCAACTGGGTATTTGGGATGATAAGTTTATTCCAGGATTAAAAAAAATAGTCGATGTTATTCATAAAGAAGGAACAAAAGTTTTTATTCAAATTCATCATGCTGGGGTAAAAACTAAAGTTGAAGGTGACATTGTTTCTTCAGTTGATTATAAATATGCTAGAGGATTAAGTGAAAGTGAAGTAAAAGCAATAATACAAGAGTTTAAGCAAGCTAGTTTAAGAGCTTATAAAGCAGGCTTTGACGGAGTCGAAGTTCACGGTGCCCATGGGTATTTATTAACCCAATTTTTCTCTAAAAAAGTAAACCAGCGTAATGATATATACGGTGGTAGTTTTGAAAATAGAATTAGAATTGCTAAAGAAATTTACCAAGAAATTAACAATATAACTCCAAAAGATTTTGTGATAGGTATTAGAATGGGTGCAAATGAGAACTCATTAACTGAAGCAAAAACAATGGCTAAAGCTTTTCAAGAATTTGGGTTTGATTATTTAAGTGTATCTACTGGGTTTGATAATACTAGAATTAATGAAAATATTCCTGAAGATTTTCCTGGTAATTGGATATTATATGGTGGCGTGTTAATAAAAGAAGTTGTTGATATACCAGTTATTGGTGTTAATAAAATTAAAACTAAAGAACAGATTAAATATTTAATTGATAATAATCTTTTAGATTTTGTGGCTATTGGGAGAGCCCAATTGGCAGATTATAACTTTACTTATCACCTAAAGAATGATTTAGAAATTTTAACTTGTATTGAATGTAATCCGTGTAAATGGCGGTACGGTGGAGAAAATTGTCCTAGACAAATTCAAGTAAGACAAAAAAAGTAAAATCTGTAAATCTCATAGGTGTAAAAAATTATATTTTATGTTATAATACTTATGATAAAATTTTAAACATGATAGAAAGGAGCCAAACATGAAAATAGAAAAACGTACAGAACCATTAAAAACTGTTAGAGGAATGAATAAAATACCTGGTGTTTTATTTGGGAAATCAATCGAACCTGTTTCTATTCAAGTTGATGAAATTGAGTTTCATGATACCTTTGCAACAAAAGGTTTAACCCAAACTTTTGAAGTAAAACTTGGAAGAAGAAAACACTTAGTATATATAAAAGATATCCAAAGAGACATAATTATGCATAATCAATTTTTAAATGTAAAATTACAAAAAGTTTCTAAAGACGATACAATTACTGCTGATATTCCATTAAATATTATTGGTA
This sequence comes from Bacilli bacterium, assembly GCA_018399755.1. GTDB lineage: Bacteria > Bacillota_I > Bacilli_A > Izemoplasmatales > Hujiaoplasmataceae > Hujiaoplasma. Next base: position 4,725 of record JAGYOE010000026.1, on the reverse strand, counting down.
GAGATAAAGTTGAAAAACCTGGAGTTATTGTATCAATACCTAATGATAAATTAGAAGTTGAATATAATGTAGGATCAGGTGTTTCTAGTATTACCGTTGATGTTTCTGAATTGGAAATCGGAGATTCTATAGCTGTAAAAGACTTAGATATTCCTGAAGGTTTAAAAGTTTTAGTTGATCCAGAACAAACAATTGCTTCTGCGATTGAAACTTCTTATATTGAAGAAGAAGAAACAGATACTGAAGAAGAAGAAATGGATCCAACTGATGTAGAAATTATTACTGAAAAAGACGCTGATGAAGAAGAAGAAAAAGAAGAAAAAGAGTAATAATTAAATAATTTAATTAACTAAAAGCACTCATTTTGAGTGCTTTTTTAGTTTTAACCAATAAAATTAAGGGTTTAAACGTATATATATTAGAAGGCGGTAATGGTATAATATGCTTGAGGTGATTTAATTGTCCATCAATTTTGAGGAGTACATAGATTTACTAATTGAAAAAGATAACGAAGCCTTTGAGATAGTATATAACCATACCAAAAAAGGTGTTTTTTCTATTATCATTTCACTTGTAAGAAATAAAACAATTACAGAAGATTTAATGCAAGATACTTACATTAAAATGATAAAAAAAATAAAACAATATAAACGCGGAAGAAATTTTAATGCTTGGCTAATGCAAATTGCGAAAAACACCGCTTTAGATTATTTAAGGAAAAGCAAAAAAGAAACGCTTTATGATCCGCAAGAACAAGCTTATATCCATGAATCATTAAAAACCGAAGCTAAAACCTATGATGTTTTAGATTTAGTTAAGCCTTTAAATGAAACAGAAAAGCAAATTGTTTTATTAAGAGCTGTAGCTGAATATAAGTTTAAAGATATTGCTAGGATAGTTGATAAACCATTAGGCACGGTTTTGTGGCTCTATAATAAAGCAATTAAACAATTGAAACATGAGGTGAAATCATGAAAAATAAAGATATCAAAAATAAAATAAAAAACCAAGCAATTGCTGAAATACCTGATGTATTAAACCGGATAAATCTTGAAGAAATTAATATTGAAGATAATGTAAATTCAGCAAATAGAAATAATTGGAAAAGCTTTATTAATTTAAGATTAGTGTTTACGACACTTATTTTAATCATATCTGGTGTAGTTGTCTTTAATATATTTAATAGTCAATCAAATCCTGGTGTGCCTTTAGAAGCTGACTATGAAGTTTTAGCTTTTGAAACTATCTCTTCAGCAACACTTTTAGAATATAGTGAAACTGAAGTTTTGACTACTAGCCAAGATAGTTCAATAATTGAATTAAGTGATAACTCAGCTAGTGATATTGATATTTATTTAAAAGATATTAAACCTTTAATAGAATTATCAGAAATTTTCATTAATAGTGAAGAGAAAATAACTTATGAAAAATTAGATTCTGATCTTGCAGAATATCAATATTTAGTTAAGTTTAAAGCTGAAGATTTAACAGAAACAATAATCCAATATAAACTTTACTATAATCAAAATAATGATAATATTGAAGGAGTTATCGCTTTAGGAGATGTAAACTATAGTTTTACTAAGGATAATTCTAGTTTTAAAACTTATAAAAATGAATCAGATTATATTGAAGTGTCAATAAATACTAAAGACGATAAACAAACATTTTCTTATCAGATGTATAAAAATAATCAACTTCAATTTTTTACCAATATGGAATTAACAAAAGTAGATAACCAATATATGGCTAAATATAATTATAATAATAACCAAGGACTTCAAATTGGTTTAGAAATGCAAAGAAACAATCAAAATCAATTTGATGTAGATTTTGATATAACTGATCAAAGTCAAAATATGCGTGGTAGATTTAACGTTAATGTAGAACAAGAAAACGGAGAATCTTCTTATAGGTTTTCTTTTCCTGACAACTCAGAAAGCTGTGAAACTAGAGGAAAAGGTAACAATCCTCATTGTTAATAAAAATATTCCCAATAAAAATCGACTTTCATACGTATATTAAATAGAAAAGGAAATAGGAGGAATGAAAATGAAAAAAATATTAGCAGTAGTTTTTGCACTTGCAATTGGCTTTGCTTTAGTTGGTTGTAGTGGTGATAATGAAGAAGTAATTCAAACCGATGAACAAGTCTTAACATTAGAAGCTATATCATCATCAATGTTATTGGCTTATAATGAAGAAAGCGTAGAAGAATTAGCGATGCCTGCTCAAGCTTTAAATGGTTTAGCAGATCAAGAAATAGAAGACTTAGATTATTATGTTGAAATGGTAGAAGTATTCTTAGGTAATGAAAACTTACAAGTTGAAACAACTGAATCTGACTTAGAAGAATATGATAATTTAGTTATTTATACAACCAAAAGTTTAAACAACGAAGAAATAACTTATACCTTATACTATAATGAGTTTGAGTTAAATGAAGAAGAGGGCACTGAAGCAACAAACACCAACACAACTGAAGATGGAAAAGGTGAAATGAATCAATTTATCTTTAGTGATGAAGACGATCATTTAGCTACAAAAGGTATTGAAGGAATTTTGATTTATAATGAAACAAACTACAATATTGAAGGGAAATTCATTAATGTAGATGGTAAAGAAATCGTTAGATTACGTTCTTACATCGATGAAGATAATTATGTTGTTGTAAATTATCAAAATGACATTAATGAAAACAAAGAACATGAAAAATTCTTCTTTAAATTAGTTGAAGACGGTATAACAATTAATGAATCAAAAGTAATGATGTTTGAAAATGATAATATGTTACATGTACAATTAGAAATGACTGAAGGAGAAAATTATTCAAGATATCAATTCCATATCCGCACAAGAGATGAAGTAACATATATTCATATCAATTATGAAATTGAAACTCCTGAAGAATCAGAAGAAGGAAATATTCGTTTAACTAAAGAAATTGATCCTGAAACTGGAGAAGCTATTTATAATTACGCTGTAACTCCAGGCAACGGCAATAGTGAAAACGCAAGTAATCATTCAAAAAGGCATAAACATCAAAATAATGTTACTACAGAAACACAAAACTCTTAATTAATAATAATTTATCAAATAGATGCTGGTTACATTTTAACCAGCATCTTTTTTAAATCTAATTTATTTTTATATAATTTATAATATGATATAATACTTTTACTACAGGAGGAGAGATGAAAAAACTATTAATAATATTTATTACTTTTATGATTTTCAGCTTTATTGGTTGTGAACAATTTGTTCCTACAACAACAAATAATCAAGCAACTGAAACAACTATAGATTTGACTACTACAGAGGATAGTTATCCTACAACAATAAACGAAGTAACTACTGATGATTCAACTGAAAATACTTCTTCAACAACTGAAGAAGCTACTTTGATTGAAACAACTAATGAAACTACCACCACAGAAGAAACTACGACTGAAGAAACTACGACTGAAGAAACTACGACTGAAGAAACTACGACTGTTGAAACTACAACTGAAGAAACTACAGTTGATGAAGTTTTTAAACCCAATGATTATTCTTTAATTCAAGATGAATTAGATTATGTGGGAATACCTTCTATAGGAGATGTTAAGTTATTAGTTTTTGCGGTAGATTTTCCCGATAATTTAGCTACAGATATAGATCCTAGTATTGAAGATATAGATTTAGCTTTTAATGGTAGTTCAAATCAATTATCATTTGAATCGGTAAATAGTTTTTATTTGAAAAGTTCATATGGTAAATTAAATTTAACAGCTGATGTTTTTGGCTACTATACATTAAGTGAAACTTCAGATTATTATCAAACAGAAAATGAATTGTACTATGAAACTGATCCTGATACTGGAGAATATATTTATGGTGAAGATGAAGTTAAACCTGTAGAGAGCGAGATTATTTCTGAATTACTTGCTTATTATGATTCAACTATAGATTATAATGATTACGATAGTAATAATGATGGATATATTGATGGAATATATGTTATTTATAATCATCCAACTGATGATTCAGAACTTTGGTGGGCTTATCAATCTTATTATGCTTACTATGAAGATACTTATGATGGATTAACTCCAAATTATTACACTTGGGCTAGTAATGAATTTATTGAAAATGGAAATGAAGACATAAATGCAAGAACCTATATTCATGAAACTGGCCATATGTTAGGATTAGATGATTATTATGATTATTCTTTAGAAGATGATTATAATAGTGGGGGTTTGGGCACTTTTATGATGGATTATACTATAGGAGATCACGATCCTTTTTCAAAAATACTATTAGGTTGGATAAATCCAATAGTAATTGATCGTAATTCATCAATAGATATTTTACCCCATTTAGAAAATGGCGATGTATTATTGATTATAGATGAATGGAATGGGACTATCTTCGATGAGTATTTGTTAATAACTTACTATACGCCTGAAGGGTTAAATTCTCATGAAAATAATTATATTTTTACAGATAGTGGTATAATAATTTTCCATATTAGCGCAGAAATTGGTAATGGATATGATCCGAATCTAGCTTATTATTCGATTTTCAATAATAATAATACCGATACTCAAGATAAATTAATTAAAATAATCGAAGCTGATATGGATAATGATATATTTAATTATGAACTTGTTGAAAACACTGATTTATTTCAAGTAGGCGATATTTTTGGCGATACTATTTATGATAATTATTATTGGTATG
>JAGYOE010000025.1 GCA_018399755.1 Bacilli bacterium | reverse complement strand
GTTATTTGACTATCCTGATTGATCAGATTATTCTATAGTTGAATGTTATTTTTCAATTATAGATCCCCATCTCTTTTTTTTATTTCTTCTATGATTTTTAAGACTTTTTAAATTAACAAAATAATGTCTAATTTTAAAATTGCTGTAAAATAATTAATCCCAGATCAATTGACTCCCAGTGTGCTTTGACGGCCTCTGAAAATTTGACAAGTTCGGTATTGTACCTTACATTTGGCTCACACTGAATATGATTTATATCAATAAAATCAAGGTTTTTTACATTATATCTTTCTAAAAGATTAATTAATTCGCTTAAATTATGGGTTTTAGGAAAAGGCTCTTTTTTATATTTTAAAAAACTTTTAATTACTTTTTCAGCAAATTGCAGTGACTCCCATTTTGATAATCCGCAAAGTGGCTTATGTTGAAACAATAAATCAACTGATTGAATTAAATCTCCTTTGGCTTCCTCAATAAAAAATACTTCAATATAATTCTTCATAAATTGACCTAAGTTAATAGCTTTAACTACTCTATTCAAGATATGGAATTGACCCAATCCATCTATCTTGTGTGCTAAATTAGTAGTTAATCCTTCTATTAGACTGGCTACATTACATCTTGGATCATGCATATTTGTATAATCTTTTAATGTTGGATCAAAAACACATTGAGGATCCCCCCAAAAAAACGGTAATTTTACTTTATAAAAATCACCATTTATTAATACTACTGTTTTCCCAAATGATAAATCCATCTTTAATCTATCACCATAACGCTTGTCAAACCACAAAATAACATGTGCCGATAAACTAAAATTTCGAAAATCATTAGGTTTTGCCAAAGATCTAGGAACCATATAAATACTAGTCTTTAAAGTTCTAGCAACTTCGCCTGCACCTTGCAGTTGTCGTGCTACTATAGGAATATTTTTGTTTTTCAGTTTTGTATCTATTTCCTCCATAAAAGCATTGAACTCTTCATAGCTTTTAAAATGATTCCTTGGATCTATTGTGTTACCATTTTGCATAGTAATTGTAATGCTCCTTAACCTAATGCCTAATGAGGATAATCTTGGTCATAGTCATTGATCCATTTTGCTAATGCTCTTTTCTATAAATAATCCTTTATTTTATCTCTCACAAAATTAGGGATATTGTTAATTATTTCTTTAGAAATTGCATTCTTTGCCAATTCTGTAACCTTGTTTTGAAAATCAAAAACACTACAAAGTAACAATATCATTATTGGAGATGCTTGGTGGGCACTAAAATTTGCTTTTTTCAATTCTTTTGCACCATCCATTAAAGCATATTTTGCTTTGAGATCATAGGTTGATTCCCTTCTCCAATCCAAATTGCTCCATCCGTTAAAAAGATTAATCCCTATACCTTCTAGCCTTTCATAATTACAATCTTGAGTAGAGATTCCTTTTACAATACTAAATTGTTTTTCGGCTACACTTATTATACTTTCAGAAAAATCCGGATATATAAAGCTTATAGAATGAGCTGATTCTATAATTACATTCTGATTAGAAGAATTAATCCCATGCTTATAAGCTTTACTCCAATAAGAATATTGTTGATTCCTATCTATAATATCTAAAGAAAGTTTTGCTTGAATTAAATATATCTCTGCTAACCACCAATCTAAATTTGTATATTGCAATTTTGTTAAATGATCTTCAATTTTAGAACATAGCTTCAATAAATCAAATTTCCGGGAATCTTTAAGAAAAGAAATGTTCTTATCGATAGCTCGAAATGCACACGACGATAAATTTTGCAATCCACTCCTAACCTTTTTAGGTTCTATCAAAATGACATTTATAATAATATTAAATATTTCTTCAATACTTCCAAGTTGAACTATTTCCATTAATAATTCGTTACACACAAACACTTTCGAATTAAATTCAATTGAGTTAGTTGGTTTAAAACTTAAAGCTATTCTTAAAGATTTAATCTTTCGTTCTGAGCAACCAAGCGCAGAATAAGTATTTGCTAAAGAGTAAAATGCTATAATACCAGAACCTTGTGGTTTGGCTTCTATTGATACCCCAGCATACACTCTTCGATTAAATTCTGGATAAACCTTTTCATCACTTTCGATTAAAGGGGTATTATTCAAAATAGATTGAATTCTTATTAGTTGGGCTAAACCTACCATAACAGCAGGTCCAATATTCATTCTTTTTCGTAAAAAATATTGTTTAGCCATCCACTCGACAATTCTTATAAATTTATATTGCTCCCCTAATTGTATTAATGCTACACCCCGTTCTCCTTCACTTCTTGCACATAAATCTTCATATTTAAACTGATTAAAAATAATACTGCTTTTTTTAAAATAAGCCACTGCTTTTTTGGCATTATCAGAAAGCAAACCTACTCTATAATTTGACCAGCCATATATAAATTCTCTTTTAGTATTCCTGGGAAGATATCTTAAAAACTTTAAATAAGCCTTCTTTGCGTTTCTATTGTCATGCATCAAATAGTAAGCATCACCTTGCATTTGGCTTATACTACTTTTCACAAGTTTACTCCATAATCTATCCTGTTTGCATAAAGATATTGCCATATCTAAATATTTAAGAGACTCTTCTAAATTTTGTTTTTGAAAGGCGTATTGGGCTCTGATTATATTCTCAACTATTTTTGATATAGGATTTTCTTGGGGCAATAAATTCACAAATTTATCAAGGCTTATTTCTTCTTTATCAATTTTTGTACCAAAATGAGAAGCAATAATGATTAAATTAGCAATATCTTGCTCACTATGGAGATCGGCACAATTTATTATTTTTTCTATAAGAGTTGAGGGAATTTGTTTGATTGATACTACTGAAACTGTTTCTTTAAAGAACAGGATCAAATTAGAATCTTTTTCAGGTAAAATGTTTTTCAAAACATTAAAATCTAAATTATTCAATGTTTCTAATATATTTTTTATATCATTTTCTTGTGCATACAATAACATTTTATAATACTTGGCAATTTCGATTGTAAGCAAAAAACCGTCTTTAAGCTTTTTATCTTCAATGTCCTCAACCGGCATTACTACTTTATTTAATTTATTTATTGCTTTTTTATTGTTTTTTAGACTCACATAAGTCATAGCCATTGCTATTAGCATGATATAATATTTTATTAATAATTTTAATTCTTTAGAAGCATTCCAAAAAGAAATTAATTCAAGGTGAGAAACCACCATGTTCTTTTGTATTTGAGAAAGATTCTTGTTATTCATTATTGTTAAAATTCTTGTTGTCCAATAAAAAGCAGCTTCAAATTTTCCAGCATAAAAAGCATAAATTATACCATCAATTGTTCTATCATCCAACCTATTTCCCTTTAATTTTAATAATTTCTCACTTACTCTCTCAAATATTTCGTTTTTTTGCGGAGTAGTTAAATATTCTTGGGCTATACTTTTATAGATACTAGATATTGTATAACCACTTTTTTCGTTACCTTCTATTACAGGTCCAACTAATTTTTCTAAAATTAATTTATATGGATAGGAAATTAATGGTGTAATATTGCTAATAACTTCAAAGATTTCCTCATTAAAAGGATATATTAATGGAGATAGTCTTAAAACAAAATTTTTTAAATCATTATTCTCCAAGATATCTTGAAAAAGTAATTTTTTAACTTCTGCTTGCAATTCTTTATTAACATTCTGATCCATATTAATGATGGATAATATTAGTTCTTCTACAGTCTTATACTTTTTTGCAAGCGCTAATGCTACTAATGGATGGCTATGGCATTTTGTCATAATGATATCCATGTAAGAATCATTTTTATAATAATCAGAATCTGATATTTTTATTGATAAAAATTTCAATATTTCATCTTTCGTCCAAAGCGGGGTGTTTACCTCTTTCGATATAATTGGACAATTGTCTTTAAGACTTCGATTACTAATAAATATAAAACCTAAATTTGATGAGATTTCTAAAGACTGTATTTTTTCTAATATTTCGCAAATTTTTAAGATAGATTTATCTTCATTTATTAAAAACTCAGCATTGTCAATAATATAAATAATAGGATTTGGATTTTTTTGAATAATGTGTTCTTTTTCTAGAGAATAAAAACTAATTTTATTCTCCTTTAATTCTGAATATTCTTTTGGAATAAGATATTTTTTAAATATGTTCATACATAAAGCATTAGTCATTTCATTGATTTCAGTTATGTTAGAAGGAGAATCATACCATTTAACTTCTATTTGTTGTTTTTGCCATATTTTTGCAAAACTAGAAATTAATGAAGTTTTGCCAATTTTTGGAATACCCAATAATGTGAAAATTGACTTGATTGGATTTAAAAAAGGAAAATTATCTGGAATTTTTCTAGTTATCTCTCCAGGGGATGGAAGTTCTGTTCTTAAATATTTTGTTTCCTCTAAATTCTTTTTGGTTTTTAAAACAAGTTTTTCCTCTTCTATAAATTCATGAAATACGTTTTTAGTAATCTCCTTCATTTTTTGCTGAAAAGATACTAATCTTTCTTCTTCAATTCCATACACCACTTCAAATAGCTCATGAAAATATTTTTTAATAACTTCTTTAAATAAGGGATTCGATAGATTATCGGATATTATTTTCTCTATTTTAGCGCTATTATAGATTGAGATTAAAATATTTAATGGGGAAATTTCTTTTGCATAATTAATGATTTCTGGAGAAAGATTTGGTTTGTTAGTTGGTTGTTCCTGATTCGAACATAATATAATTTCATTTAAAGTCTTACCGATTTTGTTAATACAACTAATGATATCCTTGCAAGGTTTCCATTTTTCAATATCTGTTATTTTTTTCCAATAATCTTTTTCAGTACTACACTCAACAGCAACAATACTACCATCACTTAAGGTAGCAATTAAATCAGGTATACCTTTCCTTGTTTTGCCCTCCGGTGTATGGCCAAATCTTTTCAAATCCTTATATTTTGAATCATAAGTTGACAAAAAATCAAGGCATAAGCATTGAAATTCACCTTGCTCCATTGACTGTATAATTTTATGAATAATTTTATTTTTCCAATTACTCATTGAAACCACCAATTTTCATCTTATTTACAAAATGAAATTCACTTTTAAATTTTTGAAAATCAAAAAATATTTTAAAAGTTTTTTCACTATTCCCTCAATCCATCAATAGTCCATTGTGATACACCACCGGGAGTACTGGGAAAATATTTTATTTTATGCTTTGCACCACAAGCTGGACATTCGATATAATCGCTTTTTTCATCATGCTTAAAATGTAAATCCCTGTCTATTCCCCTATCTTCCATATCAGGAGCCATTTTCCCAGAAACAAAAAGAATAGCTCCACAATTCGGATTTAAACATCTCTGAACGCGTTCATCAAGTTGATTATTTTTATTCATAATGTCAACTCCTTTAATAAAATTATTTTATATATTTTATTAATAATTATCGTCATCTTCTTTATCAGAATCTTCTTCATCCTCAGCAGCCTTCATCAGGGTATAATCATCTTTGTATTCTTCATATTTAATCTCATCTTCCTGGCACATTAATTCAGCTTGCTTCATTACTGTCTTAACCGCTTCCGGTTGTTGATCAGGTGGGTATTTATATTTTTTCAGAAGACGTTTAATCATTACCCTCATCTTTGCCCGAACAGCTTCTCTCAAATTCCAATCTATACTCATGTTTTTCCTAATTGAGAAAGCCAGTTCTCGAGCTATTTGTTTTAAAACATCATCTCCCATCAATTTAACTGCTGATTCATTGGTTCCAAGTGCATCATAAAAAGCTAGTTCTTCAGTTGAAAGTCCTAAATCTTCGCCTCTTTTGTGAGACTTATTCATCTCTTTAGCTAGTTCAATTAACTCCAAAATGACCTGAGTAGTTTCAATAGTGCGGTTTTGGTATCTTTTTATGGTATTTTCAATCATCTCTGAGAATTTTTTAGATTGTATAAGATTTTTTCGGGAAATAATTTTTACTTTTCCTTTTAATAATCTCTTTAATAGTTCTACTGCAAGATTTTTAAATTTAACCTTTTTAACATTTTCTAAAAATTCATCTGAGAGCACAGCAAGATTTGGTCTTTTTAATCCTAATACTTCTAAAACATCAATAACTTCATCTGAAATAATTGATTTTGAAACTAGCTGTCTTATCCTGGCATCTATTTGAGCTTTTGTCATAACTTTCCCAGTTTCATCAATAATCATCTTTACAAGTCCAGATTTAATAGCTTTAAAAAATCCAATTTCAACATTTAATACCTTGGCTTTCTCAGTTGTAGCACACAAGGCATACACCTGGGATAGTTCGGTAACATATTTGATAAAGTTTCTTTCTGTATCTTTTCCTAATCCTAAAACAAAATTTATTCCCGCCACAATTGTCTGCATTTTTTCAGCTGGTGTCCCGCTGAAAAATTTACTGTAATCAAATCCATATAATAGGTCTTTTACTAATTCATATTTTTCCAGCATAATATCAACAGCCACCGAAGCATCCAAACCGGTAGTTTTCTGATCACTATCTGTATATCTGGCTAATGCTTTTTTTAGCTGATCGGCAATGCCGATATAATCAACAATCAATCCACCCGGCTTATCTCTGAAAACTCTGTTTACTCTTGCAATGGCCTGCATCAAATTATGACCTTTCATTGGTTTGTCTACATAAATAGTATGTAAGGAAGGCACATCAAATCCGGTTAACCACATATCTCGAACTATCACTATCTTTAAGGAATCATTTTCATCTTTCATCCGTTTGGCAAAAAATTCTCTTCTTTTCTTATTTCCGATAAATGGCTGCCATTCCAACGGATCACTGGAAGATCCGGTAATAACAATTTTAATTAATCCTTTATTATCATCATCACTATGCCACTCCGGACGTAAAGCAATTATTTCCTTATATAAATCTATAGCAATTCTCCTGGACATAGTTACAATCATGGCTTTTCCAAAAATGGACTCTTGCTTAGTTTCATAATGATTCACTATATCCTGTGCAATTAATTTAATTCTATTGCTGGCACCTACAATTGATTCAAGACGTGCCCATTTATTCTTTATTTTTTCTTTCTGATACACTTCCTGATATTCTGTTATCTCATCATATTCTGTATCGAGTTGTCTTTTTTCTTCTTCCGGTAAATCCAGCTTAACAATTCTGCTTTCATAATATATTTTTACTGTAGTCTTATCTTCTACTGATCTGGTCATATCATATATATCTAAATAATCCCCAAACACAGCTGGGGTATTTTTATCACTTAGCTCTATTGGTGTAGCAGTAAAACCAATATACGAAGCATTTGGCAACGCCTCTCTCATATATTTTGCATATCCATATTTAATACTGGCTTCATCATTTTCTTTTACTATTCTTGCATTAAATCCATATTGGGATCGGTGGGCTTCGTCAGCTATGACAATTACATTTCTTCTTTCTGTCAAAACAGGCATTGTATCCCCATCTTCACCGGGAGTAAATTTCTGTATGGTGGTAAATATAATCCCGCCTGATTCTCTGGATAATAATTCTCTCAAATCATTTCTACTGTCTGCCTGCACCGGAATTTGTCTTAATAAATCCTTAGATTTGCTGAAAGTGGTAAACAATTGATCATCCAGGTCGTTTCTATCTGTAACCACTACAATAGTAGGATTATCCATTCCAAGCACAAGCTTCCCTGCATAGAAAACCATCGATAAACTTTTTCCGGAGCCCTGAGTATGCCAGATAATTCCTATTTTATGATCTTCTTTTTCCTCAACTGCCCTTAATGTACTCAAAAATGCTTTATTTGTTGCCTGATATTGATGATATCCGGCTAAAATCTTATTTAACTCACTACCATCAGACTGGTATAAAACAAAATGTTTAATGATATCCAAAAATCTTTCTTTTTCCATCATTCCTTTTATCAATACTTCCAGTTGAGGGATTGATAACGATTCTACGCTTACACCGTCTATTGTTCTCCAAAGCATAAATCGGTCTTCATTAGAGGTAATAGTGCCAACCCGGGCATTTATTCCATCACTGGAAATTATAAACGAATTATAAACGAATAATGATTGTATATACTTTTTATAGGTTTGCAGCTGATTATATGCTTCGCTAATTCCGACCTCTTCATCAATAAAACTTTTCAACTCAATGACCACAAGAGGTATGCCATTAACAAAAACAACAATATCCGGTCTTTTATCAATATTATTCTCTATAACAGTAAACTGATCTGTCGCTAACCAGTCATTGTTATCTTCTTTTTCATAATCAAACAACCAGACTTTATTTGTCTTAATACTTCCATCTTTGCGGGTATACTGAACATCTATTCCATCAGTAATCATTCTTTGAAAATTACGATTATTCAAATAAAGACCCGGACTATGGGGAATCTTAATTTTCCTGAAAGCATCCTGTAAAGCCTCTTCGGGAATATGAGGATTAATTCTCTGTAAAGCATCTTGTAGCCTCCCTTCTAACAATACATCACTGTATTCTTCTCTTTCGGGAAATTCTCCATCAGGAGATATCTCTGGCGCATAAATAATTTCGTAACCCAATTCTTCCAGGTAATTAAGTATAGCTTCCTCTAATTGATCTTCATTAAAACTATACATAGAGCATCAGCTCCTTCTTAATAAATTTATTTATTTTTTAAAACTATTCTTTCTCTGAATAAATCCAGTCTAAATTCATTTCTTCTTTAATTTTTTTCTTTGATATAAACCTTCCTATTATATTTATGGGTAGTTTTGCTGTTTCTATTCTTAATTTTTTCATTTTAGTTTTTATATTCCTAATATTTTCCGTAGTGGGCTTGCTCTCATCAAAGCTATAATAGTAACCTTCAACATCATTATAGATATCCTTAAACTCGTTAGCTAATATCCTATATTTTTCTATTCTATCTTCTGAATAATTTTTTTTATTTAGAAGTAAAATAAAAGCAGAAATTAATGAAAAACAAGATGCTATCTTTAAGAGCCAACTTGGTAAGTATTTATCAAATCCTAAACATAAGATACTAAAACTAATAGGAATAATTAAAAAGATATTATATATAAATCCAAGCGAGTCAGATGTTTTATATAATCCTTTAAAAGTATAGGCTGCATCTTCCCCTATTCTTTGCAATTCTTTCTTATATGCTTGGTTCGACATACTTTACAAACTCCTCTTCTCCATTTTGCAGTTTTAAAAAAGCAATTATAGATTCTTTTAATATATTGTTAATATCCTCTTCCACCAATCCACTATTCAGTGGTTCAGATAATCCAGTAGGATCGGGGCATTGAACTAATAAATTTTTTTTATTAATTAAACTTTTATAAAATTCATTTAACCCTTGAGCGTAAGAAAATATAGGTAAAAGATCAAGAAAAATATAATAAATTATTGCTTCCAGGTGATAAGCTCTAGGAGATTTAATTCTTTTTTTTCTAAACCAATATTTAATTATCTTTGTAATGTTTTTTAGAAAATCATTGTGTTTTTTATTTAAAATATTTATAATTTCTTCATCTTTAAGCGGATTGGTTCTTTTCCATTTAGAGTAACCTCCGCCAATAGGCATTAAATAGTAGTTTTCGTTTTCAATCTTCCAAACTGGAACAATGTCAAACCCCATCTGGTAAGAACTTAAATAAACATTAACAACTTCCTGGTTTCTTCTAACTTGACTCATAGAATAAGTTTTATAAATTTCTTTTTTGATTAAATTTAATATTTTTACTGAAGAAATATTATTATTTTCATCATGATATTCATAATTGAAATTAAAACTACATTTACTTATTGAATGCCAATTATTGTTCCTTCTTAACGCGATACCTAAGACATAAAAAATATCAACATCATCTAGTGGAGCAATTTTAGTTCCTCTTTTATATGAACCAATTAAATAAAAAGATTTTGGTAATGGTAATTGGTTAAAACCTGCTTTATTTTTTATAACATCTATTAAATGATTTTTTGCATAACTGATATTCAAAATTTCTAAACGAGTAATTGTTATTTTTGAGATTAATTCATCAAGTGTACTAATCGGAAATCACCACCTTTTAAACTGTTCGAATTTCTCCAGAAATTAGTTTCGGCAACAATATATCTCTTAATCTGGACAATCTTTTTGTTTCTTCTTCATTTGTAATATATAGCTTAAATAAGTCATTTATAATTTTCCCATATTTATCAAGAAAGTCATTTCCAGGATCTAAAACTTTAGTATTATTAAGATCCTGTCGTCTTATATGTCCCATTGTTGTTGTTTTATCCTTTGCAATTTTTCTAAATTCTTCGATATGATATTTTACCCAAAAATAATAAAACCATTTAGGATAAGACTCTGAAGTTACTTTAAACAAATGTTGATTTAATCCCGCTTTATCGCCACACCATATTTTTACCTCTAAGCTACCAGACCATGAGAAAATAATGTCTCCGTTATTAACAATATATTTGGGCTCGATTCTTACGCTGCATTTATCACTTTCATTTGTTGTTTTACCATTTTTTAACTCTTTTATTTTCAACACTGGTAAACAAAGATCACTATTTTCTATATTTTCTGGTGGATATTTTTGCATTGCTAGCCCATTTAAAAAATCAGCAACTTTTGTTAAAGATAAAACTTCCCATCCTTTTGGAATTTTACCAAGCTCACTTTCAACCATTTCGCCGCCACTTGATTTATATGGTTCTTCGTTTTCATCAGGAAATTCATAATCGACAAACCACTGCTTAAATATTGCTTGCGCTAATTCTTCTAAATTTTTATTTATTTGATTGTTTAGCTCAACCTTTTCATCTAAGGAAGAAAGAATTGAGGCAATTTTATCTTGCTCTTTAATTGAAGGAATTACTATAGGTAATTTTTTTTGAGCTACAATTCCTAAGTACAATCTCGTTGAACCACTTCCAGCCCAAGATTCAAGTAACAATTTAAAATTATTATTATCAAAATAGTACTTCAAATATACATTATTTAATTTATTTTTATCTAATACTCTATAATAAGTAACTTGAGGAGATAGTATGATGAAATCAAACTTAATGTTATTTAATATTGTTGTTCTACCCACCGTGCCTTTATGTGTTAGTAAAACATCCCCGTTTTTTGCAAAGCCCTTTGTTAACATTTTTGCCTTATCTTCTCTTAGAAGCTTACATTCTTCTAAGTTTAATTTACCATCAGCAGTAATATCTGTTGCAGTTATAAAAGGTATTCCTCTTATTCCAAAATCTTTTTGTTTGGGATGTTTACTACCATGATTCCCATCTAAGGGTTGATCTATTATGTTTTTTTTAATTAGTTTTTCAACAGTGAATAATTCCCAATCGCAAGGAATAGAACCAATTAAAGTAGCTTTATATGTCATATCCAATCCCCTTTAAATTTTCTCTAATCCTGTCTTCCAATTTATGAGATTTTGAAAACTCTTCTGCCAGTTCGGAAGTCAATTTTTCCATTTTATCTTCAAAAGGTTCACCATCATCTTCAATTTCTTCTATTCCTACATATCTGCCTGGTGTTAGGATATATTCATGTTCTCTTACTTCATCAATTTGCACGGACTTGCAGAATCCTTTAATGTCTTTATATTCATTGGTATTCTCTTCTCCCCGCCAGGCATGGTAAGTTCCGGCAATTTGCTGGATATCTTCATCGGTAAAGTTTCTGTGAATCCTATCTTCCATATAACCAAGCTTCCGCGCATCAATAAATAATATTTCTCCCTTCCTACCACGATGCCCTCTGGCGGTTTTGTTTTTAGTGATAAACCAGAGGCAAACAGGTATCTGAGCAGAATAAAATAATTGGCTCGGTAAAGTAACCATGGCATCTACTAAGTCCGCTTCAATAATATTTT
This sequence comes from Bacilli bacterium, assembly GCA_018399755.1. Taxonomy (GTDB): domain Bacteria; phylum Bacillota_I; class Bacilli_A; order Izemoplasmatales; family Hujiaoplasmataceae; genus Hujiaoplasma. The sequence continues at coordinate 3,203 of JAGYOE010000025.1, read as the reverse complement.
TTCGAATCTCTGCTTCGGCATTAGTGTTAGTAGACATAGATCCATTCGCCAGGACAAAACCAGTTGTGCCGCTTGGTGCAAGATGAAATATGATATGTTCTATCCAGGCATAATTGGCATTATTTACCGGGGGAATTCCGTATTTCCAGCGAACATCTTCTCTTAATCTTTCTCCACCCCAGTCATGAATATTAAAAGGTGGATTTGCCAAAATATAATCAGCTTTTAAACTCTTATGCAGGTCATTATGGAAAGAGTCAGCATGATGTTCTCCAATATTTCCATCAATACCCCGAATAGCCAAATTCATTCTGCACAATCGCCAGGTAGTAGGATTAGATTCCTGACCAAAAACGTGAATATCCCCTAATCTACCCTGGTGTGCTTCGACGAATTTTTTACTCTGAACAAACATTCCGCCTGAACCGCAACACGGATCATAAATTCTACCTCGATATGGCTCCAGCATTTCCACTAATACCCTGACAACTGATTGGGGAGTATAGAATTGCCCGGCACCTTTTCCCTCGGCAGCTGCAAATTTGGCAAGGAAATATTCATACACTCTTCCTAATATATCTTTTGCTTGTCCTTCTTTGTCGCCAATTTTAAATGAAAATAAATCAATCAATTCTCCTAAACGCACTTTGTCTAAATCAGGTCGGGCATAATTCTTGGGTAGTACTCCTTTGAGTGATCGGTTATGTTTTTCAATTGCCACCATAGCATCATCAATTGTCTGTCCAATGGTTGGAAGCTTAGCATTATTGTTTATTTTGTCCCATCTAGATTCAGCAGGTACCCAAAAAATGTTTTCCGCCAGGTATTCATCCGGATCTTCTTCATCTGCTTCCGGGTTATTCTTTAACTCATTATATTTTTCTTCAAAAGCATCTGATATGTATTTCAAGAAGACCAGACCTAAAACAGTATGCTTGTATTCAGCCGCATCCATGTTGTTTCGTAATTTATCTGCCATTTTCCATAGCTTTTCTTCAAATCCAAGAATCGAGCCATTATTAGAATTATTGCTCATTTATTAATCCTCCTGTTTCCATAGCTGGCTGTATATCTTCCTTTTATTTTCATTCCACCTGTTATGCGCTTTTTCTGTGACATCTTTGAATAATTTTTTTTCATTATTGTAATTGCTGATAATTTGTTTCTGATTTTCTAAGGGTAATTTAGGAATCTTCATCTCCTTTATATCTTCCTGATTTATATTCATAATTACACTGCCACGCTGAAAGCTTTTTATCAATGCTGACCCTAATGGGCTTTCTAAAAATATTTTTAGATAATCACTAAGCACTTCTTTGTTTTTTAGTCGAATTATCAGGATATTTGCAGAAGCTATTACTTTATGATTTGTGCTTTTAAAAACAGCTACTTTATCAATCGTGCCTCTGCAGCTTAAGAGGACATCATCATACTTTATTTCATATCTAAGTACTTTTCGGGGATCTTCGTTGATTGTGCGCAAATCTCTTAAAATGATTTCTCCATCCTGGATATCAGAAATATTTAACACCCTGTACTCTCCTGGTTTAATATCTTTTTTTAATATAGACTTCCCTCGAAAAACCTCTGCGATATCTTTAATCTTAACTTTTTTGACAATTGAATTATTAAAAGACTGAATCATTTCATTGTCTTCACTTAAAAACAAATCAATTTGCCAATCATGATGGCGTTTGAACTCATCACTTTTTACATCTTTGTTATTTTTAATAATTAACCTATTTTTATCCAGTTCTAATTTTGCTATTTTTACATTTTCGTTTTTTTTATTAGAGATAGATATTAAATATGTTTTTACACCTGAATATGGCCTAAAGGTTCCTTCCGGTAAAGAATAAATAAAATTTAATTGATAATTCTTATTTAGCCATCTTCTGAATTTACCTGTTGAACCTGTGGAAAAAGTAAACCTTGAAGGGACTACAGTATAGAGATTACCATTATTCTTGATATGTTTAACTAAATTTTCAATAGCCCGGCCTTCCATATCGGAAGAAATAAAATCTTCGGGCGTATCTTCCAGAGATTCTGTTATATTTTTTTTATAACCGAAAGTAGGGATTGAAATAATACTGTCAAACTTAGAATCTAAAGATAATTTTTTATAAATAGAAACAAAATTTGTCTTAACATTTTCATGGGCTTCGAAAGCAGTTTTTAATATTTCATTAATTAAAAAATCCTCTGAAGTTAAAGTAAACTCATTATCTTTATATTTCTCTAAAATTACTTCTAAAAAAGGAAGCAATTTTTCAGCTTCAGGAATTAATATTTTTTTATTTTTGTTTTCGTTTATCATTTCAAAAATAAAATCAGTTAGATATTTAGGAGCAAACAGTCTTCCGTATTTATGGTTTTTTAGTGTTTCATAGGTAAAATCTAATATATTCAATTCTTTTCCCATATCAAACAATTCAAAGAAGAAATCTCTATCCCCAGGAAAATAACCAAGGACATCACTTTTTATATTTTCTTTCATGATTTGAAAAAGCTTCTCAGTATTTTTTAATATTTCATCTAAATTCATTCGGTTATTTTGAATATATTTTTTTGTTTTTACTATACGTAAAGCCTCCTTGACGATCTGTTCACTTTCTGTAATATCTCTTTGATAAAGATAATTCCAAAATCTTTCATATTGCTTATACATTTATTGTCACCTTGTTTTCTATGTCAAAATATTTCATTTTCTATTTTATATTATACAACTAAAAAATAGTATGTCAATACTATATAATATATTTCATGATACTAAGGGTGAAATTTTTTAAAATATATTGTTATTGAAAAGATTGCTACCCTATTATTTTTATATATTTCTATTTAATCTGTATTTATGTAATACAGATTACAGTAATTCATTAAATAGGTGTTAGTGGATATAATATTTATTCCTAATTTCAGGCAAAAAAAGAGAGTGTGAAAATTTCTACGTTTCTTGTTGTGGCTTTTGTTGGTTTTTAGTGCTGGCTGAATACTGCTTTCTGGCTTTTTATTTTCTATAACTTTTATCATTTTAGCAAATTAGAAATGTAAATTGCAACACTTTCGTATATTATATAGTATTGAGCATGTGGTATTGAGTGAAAATGCCTCAGAGAGGGAATATTTGCCGGTCGCCCGGTCTACCTGTCTGCCAGTCAAATAAAAGAAATAAAATACAGACGCAAGATTCTAGATGA
>JAGYOE010000024.1 GCA_018399755.1 Bacilli bacterium | reverse complement strand
AATTACCTGACCCAGGATATTTCAAAGCTGATAAAGAATCCATATAACAAGCAGCTAATCTTCCTAAACCACCATTACCTAACCCAGGATCTGACTCGTAATTTTCAACTTCATTTAAATCAAAATCTAATTCTTGAAATCCTTTCTCAGCAATATCTTTTATCCCTAAACTGATTAAATTATTAGTTATTAACCTTCCAAGCAAAAATTCCATTGAAAAGTAATGAACCTGTCTTGCTTCATTTTCCTCAATAGCCTTTTTACTTTCAATCCAATTATCTGCTAATTCTTCTTTAACTAATAGACCTAATATATGATATCTTTCTCTAATTGTTGATTCTTCAATATCTTTAAAAAAGGTATTTCTTAACCTTTCTTTAAAGATATTTTTAAAATTTTCTACTGTTGTAAATATTTGTTTTTCCACGATAATCTCCCTTGTAGTTATTATTGTATTATTTTTTCGTATAATTCTAAATATTGTTGTGCCGATTCTCTTATTGTATAACTTGAATTCATTGCATTAATAATTAATTGTCTCCAGTCAGGAGAACTTTCTTTAAAAATAGTAAATGCATGTTCAACTTGAAAAATCAAATCACGAGAATCATAATTATAAAACTTAAAACCATTTCCTCGTTTACTTGATAAATCAAAGTTTTCTACCGTATCATTTAAACCACCAGTTTGTCTAACAAGTGGAATAGTTCCATATTTCAAAGCAATCATCTGACCTAAGCCACACGGTTCATATCTTGATGGCATTAAAAATAAATCCGCGCCAGCATAGATATAATTAGGATTAGTTGCGTCATATTCTAAATTAGCACTAACTTGATTTGGATAGCGTTTAGCTAAATCGCGAATTTGATTAAGGTAATTTTCATCTCCAGTACCTAATATTACAAACTGAATTTCCGGATTTTTTAATACTTCTTCTAAGGCAGGTATAATAATATCAAAACCCTTTTGCTCAACAATTCTTGTGACCATACCAATTAAAAATTTATCAATATCTTTCGGAAGATTTAATCTTTCTTGTAAATCCAATTTATTAATTTCTTTAGCTTTAAAAACATTAATTAAATCATATGATTGTTTAATTTCTAAATCGGTTTTAGGGTTAATATCTTCACCAATACCATTCAATATACCATAAAAATCACGAGTACGTCTATTAATTGCTTCAACTAAATTACCAGAGTAAAATTCATAGCTTAATTCATCCTTATAAGTTTCCGAAACAGTAGATAACTTATCAGCTAAATGAATTCCAGTCTCTAAGAAATTAAGTTGTCCTGGTCTTATTACGTTATTTGTTTTTTTTAGATTCAATGCTTTTAAAACATCATTAGAAAAATTACCTTGATATTCAATATTATGAATAGTTAATAAGGTTTTTATCTTAATATTTTTTTCTTTTAATAATAACGGAATTAAACTAGCATGCCAATCATGTAAATGAATTATGCTAGGATAATCATCTATTGCATCTAAAAACTCTATAACAGCTAATGCAAAATAAGCAAAACGAAAACCATCATCATCATAACCATAAAGTCTATCTCTATCAAAAAACTGAGAGGTTTCAATAAAGTAATAGACAGTATTGTTGTTATTTAAACTATATAGTGTAGCTTTATATTCTTTATTATTAAACTTTATTGTTTTATCTGAAATATTTTTTAATAATAACTTATACTTAGTTTTTATTTGCGGATAAAGCGGTAATATTACTTGAGATTTATTTCCAAGTTTAGAATATTCTTCAGCATTAGCCCCAACCATATCAGCCAAACCACCAGTTTTTATAAACGGGTTTACTTCGGCAGATACTTGTAAAACAGAAATGCTTTTTTCTGAAGTAACTATTTGTTTTTTTTCAGATACAAACAATTTATCAATCGAACCTAATACTTTAGAACCATTAAGAACTTTAGTTTCTTTATCTAAAATAGAGTATTGTATATAAGCATTTTCTTCGACTAAACCGTGGTTCATTATAACTGAATTAACTACTTTAGCGTTTTTTTCAACCTTTGCTTTTCTGCCAATAATTGAATTAATAACTTCGCCTTCAATAATTGCGCCAGAAGCTATAATTGAGTTCTTTACCAAAGCATCTTTTCCGTATCTAGCTGTAGCTGACATAGTTTCTTTAGAAAATATTGGTCTATCATCTCTAAATATATCATCTCTAACCGATTTAACTAATAGTTGCATATTAGCATGAAATAAATCTTTTGCAGAATCAATTAAAAATGATGGTACATTTATTCTAATAGTTTGTTTTTTTAAACTAGTACTAAAATCAAATACATCGGTTAGATTGCGAAATTGAATTTGATCGTAATGGTTGATAAATTCAACTAATTTATCTTTTTTGATAATATATGTTTTTAATCTCTCATTGTTTTCAGCCAATATAGCGCTAATATCAACCTTAGCATTTATATGTTGTTCTAACAAATCATTATAATCATAGTTCATAACTATATTTGCAGGAGTAATAAGAGCATATTCTTGAATTGAACGATTAAAATATTCAATATGTTCATGCATTCTTTGAAAACTAATTTCATTATCTATCGTACTAGAAACTACTTTTGGCGGAAGAATAAATATTCCGTCTTTTCTTCTATTTAAATCCCAGCGACTTCCAGAGCCAATTTGATCAGATAATGAACGATAATTTCCGTATGGAAAAATCGCTACATTAAATATCTTTGAATTTTTACAATTTGATAGAGTAAAATCAATCAACCTAAACTTAGCTCCATAAGGCATTGCGCCTGGAACTCTATGTCTAGTTAAATGAGAAAAACTCCCGTGATTTGTTCCATCTACAATAACAAATAAATTATTCAACAATCTCACCTACTTCAAATAGATTGTCTTTTGTAATTAATGTAATATCTGAATTAATTGACTGATAATTTTTTGGTAAAACCACTTGTTCGTTAACTATTGCTTTTTCAAGTTTTACGTTCTCTTCAATAACAACATTTGACAATAAACAACAATTCTTAATAACACTACCTTTTTTTACAATTGCTTTATAAGCGATAACCGAATGATTTATTTCGCCATCAATTTGCGAACCATCAGCTATTACTGAAGCTCTAACCAAACCATTGTTTAAGATAACATGAGGCTCTAAATTTAAAGACCTTGAAAAAACAGGCAAATTCTTACTCGAATTTAACTCTAAAAAATTACTATCATTTAACATATCCATATTCGCTCTAAATAAAGACTCTATTGTACCGACATCCCGCCAATAACCATTAAAATCATAGTTTAATATTTTTTTATTCGCTTTAAGAGCATAAGGAATAATATCATTCCCAAAGTCATACATTTTATCATCGCCAAATAATAATTCTTCAAGGACTTTTGTTTTAAATATATAAATTCCCATTGAAACTTTATTACTATTTGGTTTATCGGGTTTTTCTTCAAAACCAATAATAAAGTTATTATCATCAGTTTCAATAACGCCAAATCTATTTGATTCTTCAAATAAGTTTGTACTAGCAATAGTAATATCACTATTAGCCGCTTCTGTAGCTTTTAACATCGGCATATAATCCATTTTATAAATATGGTCACCGGGTAAAATCAAAACATACTCTGTATCATAATTGTTAATAAAATCAAAAAACTGTTTTACTGCATGACCTGTACCTTTTTGCCACAAAATACTATCTTTTTTTAAATAAGGTGTTAAAAAGCGAATTCCACCATCAACATAATCTAAGTCCCAAGAGGTGCCATTCCCAATATAATTAATTAACTCCAAAGGTTCATACTGTGTAATGATTCCACACACATCTATATTACTATTGGAAATATTGCTTAAAGTAAAATCAATTAACCGATATTTCCCACCAAAAGAAACGGCCGGTTTGGCCTTTTCATTAGTAATCTCTCCTAATCTAGTTCCTTTTCCACCAACTAAAATCATCGAAATTATTTTTTTCATCACTTCACCGCTAACTTAAATATTTGAATAGCTAAAGGAGCAATTTTAATTTTTATCACTTGTTTATATCCGTGAGAATTAAATTCTTCAGTGAATATATTATTATTATAAATATTAGAACCTGAATATTTATCAAGGTCAGAATTTAGTATTTCTTTATAAACGCCTTGTTTTGGTACACCAATACGATAATCTTCGTAAGCAACCGGAGTTAAGTTTAAAACAATCACACAAAAACCTCCATGTTTATCATATCGCAAATAAGAAAAAATGCTCTGATCTTTATTATCACTATCTATCCACTTAAATCCTTCTGGATAATAATCACATTCATATAATGGTGGATTTTGGTTATAGGTGCTAATTAAGTCTTTAACAAATAAATTTGCATTTTGATGCATTGGATATTCGTATAAGTGCCAATCTAATTCGCTTTGATCTTTCCATTCATGCATATGAGCGAATTCTCCGCCCATAAATATTAATTTTTTTCCTGGATGTGTAAATTGAAACCCAAGTAAAGCTCTAAAATTAGCAAATTTCTGCCAATAATCTCCTGGCATTTTTTCAACAAGAGATTTCTTCCCATGAACTACTTCATCATGAGATAAAGGTAAAATAAATTTTTCAGAAAAGTGATATGCCATTGCAAAATTAATTAGATTATGATGATATTTACGATAAATCGGATCTTTACTAAAATAATTTAAACTATCATTCATCCATCCCATATTCCATTTAAAATCAAAACCTACTCCACCTTCATTTACCGGTTTAGTTAAGTTTGCAAAAGTAGATGAATCCTCAGCAAATAACAATACTGAAGAATCATAATCTTTCAGCGTCATAGATAACTGTTTTAAAAACTCCAAGGCACCTTCATTGGTCCCTTTTGTTTGGTCGCCTAAATAGTATAATACATTTGAAACTGCATCAATTCTAAAACCATCTATATGGAAGTAATCTACCCAAAATCTTGCGTTTGAAAGCAAAAAACTTCTAACAATACTCTTACCTAAATCTAAATTAATAGTACCCCATACTTCATTAACACGAATAGATTCATTTTCATACTCATATAAAAAACTGCCATCATATTTATACAAACCATGGTCATCCTTACTAATATGAGATGGTACCCAATCTAATATAACTCCAATATTTTCTTGATGTAATCTATCAATTAAATAAAATAGGTCTTTTGGCACGCCATACCTTGATGTAGCTGAATAATATCCTGTTGCTTGATAACCCCAAGATTGATCTAAAGGATGTTCAACTAAAGGCATAAATTCAACATGTGTAAACCCATGATCTTTCAAATACGGAATTAAATGGTCGACTAACTCATTATATTTATTAAAATTGCCGTCTGGTTTTTTCTTCCATGATCCTAAATGAAGTTCATAGATAACCATATTTTCTTCGAGAAAATTAAGTTTCTTTCTTTGTTTTAAATAATCTTGATCATGCCAATTGTAACCTTCAATATCATATACTTTTGAAGCAGTTTCTGGACGATAATCAGAGAAAAAAGCATAAGGGTCAGCCTTAAAAATGGTTTGTCCATCTTTAGTTACAAAACAATATTTATACCTAGTCCATTCATTTAAATCTTTAATAAATAAAGAATAGACTCCAGATTCATCAATTTTTTCCATGACGTTAGTTCTAGAGTCCCAGTTATTAAAATCTCCTACTACTGATGCAATCTTTGCATTTGGTGCGTAAGTAGTAAAGGTAACACCTAATATATTACCTGATTTATCTTTTTTAATATGTGCACCAAAATGTTTATAAGCTTGGAATAATTTTCCCGAATGAAATAGATAGAGAGTTGACTCATCGATTTGTATCATACTCTTCTCCTTCTAAGATTTGCAAAATCTTATCATATTGATAGCCTTTATTTAATAATTTAGGAACAACATAATTTTTAAAAGTTTGATTTTTGTTTAATTTATTAAATTTATCAAAGTATTTATCTACTGTCTTTTTTAAAGCTTTATCTTCATCAGTGTTTTCTTTGATAATCTCTATTTGCTCATTAATAACTTGATTTACATCTTTATAATCATAACCTCTATTAGTTATATATGATTTAATTAATTGAATTGTTTTTTTAAGTGCTTTAGCTTTTATAGCTTTCACTTTTTTTTCAATTAATTTAACAATATTTTTATAGATTAACTCAGGCTTATAATCAATAATATACTGATTAATCAACTTATCAGAAATACCCTTTTTTCTTAATTCAAAAACAATTTTTTTTGGTCCGATTAAACGATAATGAGAATATTCATAAATATAATCTTTAACAAACAACTCATCATTTAATAAATTTATCTCCGATAATTTATTTAAATAATAAAACTTTGCTTTATCATCAATATTAAATTTATCTAAATATATTTTGGCTTCATGATAAGTTCTCGGCTTATAATTCGCATAATAAAGAAGCTTTTGATAATATTTATCACGATTAATGCTTTCTTTAATTTCAGAAAACTCTTTTTCTGAGAATTCTTTATTTTTAATTAATCTAAAATCAATAATAATATCTTCAGAGACAGTGAAACTAAAAGTTTCTTCATTGTTTTCAAAGGTAACTATATATTTGGTTTTATCCTTTTCTAAAGTTTTAACTTTATAAGTCATTTTTCATCATCGCCAAATACGCAAAAATAAAATCATCTAAATCACCATCTAATACCTTGTCACCATTACCTGTTTCAAAATTTGTCCGATGATCTTTTACCATTGTATATGGGTGAAAGACATATGATCTTATTTGCGAGCCAAAAGCGTTTAATTTAGTGCTTGTAAATTTATTTAGTTCAGATTGTTTTTTTTCTAATTCTAAATTATATAGTTTACCTTTTAATACTTTTAAGGCTGTGTCTTTATTTTGAATTTGTGAACGTTCATTCTGACAAGTAACCACAATATTTGTTGGTAAATGAGTAATTCTAATTGCAGAATCAGTTGTATTTACACCTTGTCCGCCTTTACCACTTGAACGGTAAGTATCTATTCTTAAATCATTTTCATCTATTTCAATTTCTATAGAATCATCTATTTCAGGATAAACCTTCAAAGAAGCAAAATGATGTATGTCTTCTTCCTGATGAGTCAAACGGTGATATTCTTACAAGACGATGCAATACCTGATTCAGCTTTTAAATAACCAAATGCATATTTTCCACTTGGGCAAGAATAGTCGCTGATTTAAAGCCCAGCTTCATCTCCATCAAGATAATCGATGATTTTAAACTGATAATCATGTTTATCAAGCAATAACGTTTATACATTCTAAACAACATTTCCGCCCAATCCCGTGATTCAGTACCACTGGCTCCAGGATGAAATTCAATAATAGCATTGAATTTATCATACGGTTCATTAAGCAATAACTTTAAAGTGTATGACTGATTTAATTTTTTCAAACTCCTTGATTAATTGTTCAATTTACTAAGTCGACTTTTTCTGATTCATTTAACATTTCAATACTCATCAATAGTTTCATAAATATCGATTAGTCTATTATAGTCATTTATTAAATCTTTTAACTCATTAATTTCAGCAATAATATTTTGTGCTTTATCATTGTCAGACCAAAAATCTGGCTGAATAGTTAGTTCTTCCAGATTTTTAAGCTTTTTTTCAGTTTTATCAATATCAATACTTTGATTGATTTTATCTAGTTCAGCATTGAAGTTAGCTGATACTTTTTTTAATTCATCTAGACTAATCATTAGGCATTTCTTCCGTGACAATGTTTATATTTTTTGCCACTACCACAAGGACAAGGGTCATTTCTTCCTACGGTTTTATTCTTAACAATTGGTTTTCTTTTTCTGTCTTGATCTTCTTTACCTGAATGAGTACTTATTGGTTTTGCGACTTGAACTCGTTCAGTGTTTTGTCTTACTTGAGCTCTTAATACATATCTTGTAATATCTGTTTGAATATTTGTAACCATAGTTTCAAACATTCCAAAACCAACTTCTTGAAATTCTCTAAACGGATTATTTTGCCCATAACTTTGCAAAACAACCGCTTGTCTTAATTCGCTCATAGCATCAATATGCTGTACCCAATAAGTATCTACAACTCTTAAGGTAATAGCTTTTAAGAAATCGTTAAATGATTTTTCACCTGCAATTTCCTTTTTTTCTAATTTATCTTTTTCATAAATATCGATTAAATATTGATATTTATCATTTTCAGTTTTAAGAATCTTTTTATCAACGCTATCTTTGCCAAAGAAATTGTTAATCGTTTTATATAATTCTTCAGTATCATCAACGTGAGAGTTGACTAGTCTTTGAATAGTTTGATAAACCATTTTATCAATTTGGTCTTCTACTGAATCTAAAAACAATACATCAGTTCTTTGTTGGTAAATAATATCTCTTTGTTTTTTTAATACTTCGTCATATTGTAAAACCGTTTTACGTCTATCGTAATTATTACCTTCAATTTGTCTTTGTGCACGCAAAACCATTTTTGAAAACATTTTAAAATCCAAAGGTGAATTTTTTTCTTCGCCTTTACCATTTATCATTTCAATCATACGTTTAAAACGATCTCCGCCAAAACGTCTTAATAAATCATCATCAGCTGATAAAAAGAATCTTGAATAACCAGGGTCACCTTGCCTACCTGAACGACCTCTTAACTGATTATCAATCCTTCTTGATTCATGCCTTTCCGTACCAATAACAGCTAACCCGCCAAGTTCTACGACACCTTCGCCTAGTTTAATATCAGTACCACGACCAGCCATATTAGTTGCAATTGTTACTGAATGTTTTTCCCCAGCATTAGCAACTATTTCAGCTTCTCTTTCATGTTGTTTTGCATTTAAAACATCATGTTTAACGCCGTTCTTTCGTAATAGTTTTGATAATAATTCTGAACTTTCAATTGATACTGTCCCAATTAATTGCGGCTGCCCAAGTTTATATCTTCTAGTGATTTCTTCAGCCAATGCCTTATATTTGGCTTCCATACTTGCAAAAATTAAATCATTATCATCAATTCTAATAACCGGTTCATTTGTAGGTATTTCTATAACATCCATATTATAAATTTCTCTAAATTCTTCTTCCTCAGTTTTTGCAGTACCAGTCATACCAGATAATTTAGAATACATTCTAAAGAAATTTTGGAAAGTAATTGTAGCTAAGGTTGATGTTTCTTTTTTGATTTCAACAGCTTCTTTAGCTTCTAAAGCTTGGTGAAGACCTTCAGAAAACTGACGTCCATGCATTAACCTTCCAGTAAATGCATCTACAATAACAACTTTTCCATCTTGAACAACATAATCTATATCTTTTTGCATAATTAAGTTAGCCTTCAAAGCATTATTAATATGATGTAATAAAACAACATGATTTACATCATATAAATTTTCTAAATTAAAATGATTTTCGGCCTTTTTAATGCCTTCTTCAGTTAAAGTAACGCTTTTAGTTTTAATGTCTATTTCATAGTCTTCATCTTCTTTTAAGCGAATAGTAAAATAATTAGCTTGTTTATAAAGATCAGCGGTGTTCTTAGAACCCCCAGAAATAATCAAAGGAGTTCTGGCTTCATCAATTAATATTGAGTCAATCTCATCAATAATTGCAAAGTTAAGTTTTCTTTGAACAATTCTTTCTTTATAAATAACCATATGGTCACGCAAATAATCAAAACCAAGTTCGTTATTGGTTGAATATAATATATCCGATTTATAAACTTCTCTTTTTTCATCTGGAGATATATCGCGAGTATTAAGACCTACAGTCAAACCTAAAAATTTAAATAACTCACCAATTTCTCCTTCAGCTTCACGAGCAGCTAGATAATCATTTACCGTAACAATATGAACACCTTCTCCGCTTAAAGCATTCAAATAAGCAGGCATAACCGCGGTCAAGGTTTTACCTTCACCGGTTTTCATTTCAGCGATATTACCTTCGTGAATTGATATAGCACCCATTACCTGAACTTTAAATGGAGTCATCTTTAAAACTCTAGTAGAAGCTTCTCTAACTGTAGCATAAGCCTCGACTAATAATTCATCCATTGATTCAGTTTCTAAGCGGTTTTTAAACTCATCGGTTTTTGCTTGTAACTCTTCATCTGTAAGTTTTTTATATTCTTCTTCTAAAGCTAAAACTTCTAAAGCTTGTTTTTCTAATCTCTTTAAGATTCTCTTATTTCTATTAAATAATTTAAACAATTATATCACCTCTAATGTTCTTATTAATAATACCATTTTATTGGCTAATATTCAATAATTTCCAGTCTTAATCATAAAAAAAGTGGCCAATTAATGGCCACTAAATTACTCAGTTTCAATAAGCCCGTATTTACCATCATCTCGCAAGTATAAAATACTTGTTTCATTGTCTTCGTTTTTATAGATAAAGAAATCATGGTCTAATAAATCCATCTGTGTCATTGCTTCTTCTAGTGATAATATTTCCAATTTAATTTTCTTCTTTTTAACTGGATCAATCAGTTCTTTCTCCAATTCTTCTAAATCTAAATCATCTGAAAAAGTATTCTTTAATCCTTCCCTTTCTTGTAATGAACGATTCATTTTATGTTTGTTTTTTCTTAATTGTGCTTCCAATTTATCAACTGACTTATCAATAGCAGCATATAAATCGCGGTCTTTCACTTCAGCTCTTAAAGTTAAGAACTTAATCGGTATAGTAACCTCAACCTTTGTTCCATCACGATGAACTTTACAAATCACCGTAGCTATCAATTGCTCATTAAAGAGTCGATCGATTTTCCCTAACTTCTTTTCTACGTAGTTTCGAATTGCATCAGTAATAACAAATCCTGACTTGCCAACAATTTCTAGTTTCATAAAACCACTCCTTTATATTTATTTGTACAAACTAATTATACCACTTGAAAAACTAATAGTAAATAAACTGACTCTTTTTTATAAAATAATATCTTTAGTTTCCAAAGACTTTCTTGTAAGTGAAAACATAAATATTTTAACATACCCCAAACTTATAAATTTAACTTCTTCTAAGTTATTAAAGAGATAATCATCCAAATAAATAACTAAATCATATCCTTGATTTTTAATTAACATTTGATTATATAATATGTTTATATATTTTTCTAAATACGCTTCTTGCGTTAAACTTAACTGCATATCTTCATATAGATAAAAATAGTAAATTTCTCCTGAAAAAATTGGAATAATTTCGTAGTTTAATTTAGGTTTAAATTGCTTTTTACAATCATTGCAAATTGACTCAAAATCAAATAAATTCGCAAAACTATCTTCCTTAATAAAATATTTAGTGCATAATTTACATAGCATTATTTTTCACCTTGTTTAATCTTCTAAGTTCTTGCTTGCAATCAACCATAGCTTGAGTTTTAAATTTTGAGAAAAACAAAAGTTTTCCCTTAGGATAAAGTTTATCTCTCCCTACTCTTCCTGCAATTTGAATTAAAACAACTTTTGTAAAAATCTTATGATCAGCTTCAAAAACAAAAACATTTATATTAGAAAATGTTATTCCCCTTTCTAATAAAGTGGTGGTTAATAACAACTTATATTCGGAGTTTGTATATTGTTTTATAATTCTTTTTTTATATTCACTTTTACTAGATATGTATACAGATTTTATTTTATGATTATCTAAATGATAAGAGAATTTTTTCATTAAATAAATACTAGGGAAAAAAATCATTAACCTTTGTTTTCTTAAAAGACTTATTTTTAAAAAATCAATTACCTTCAAATCATAAAGTGATTTGTATTTTTTAAATTCAGGAATCACTAAATCATAATTATGATAACGCTTTGGTATTAATAAATATTTTATTTTTTTATTTTTAATTAATTTTTTATATTGTTTATTTATTGTTGCGCTGATATAAATCAATGCTGAGGTAGGCTTTTTTGCTTTTTTAATTAATCTTTGAAGAAAAGCATTATTAGCAAATGGATAGGCGTCAATTTCATCAACAATTACTAAATCAAATTCATTATAAAATCGAATTAGTTGCTGAGGCGTAGAAAGATAAATATCTGCAGTTTCATTAAAACCTTGATTCTTATATAATGCGAATATTTTTGTCTTAGGAAAATACTCAATAAATCGCAAATAAACTTGTTTAATAATTTCTACTCTAGGAATAACAAAACAAATAGAATCATAATTTTGTAATGCTTGAAAAATTGTCTTTAAACACATCTCTGTCTTACCCGCACCACAAACCGCATGTAAAAATCCCTTTGTTTTACTTATGTAACAAGAATTAATAAATTTTTCACCATTCAATTGTGTTTGTGAAAGTTCAAATGGCAAAACTAACTTGTGATTTTTTATCTGCCTTTTTCTTGGTTTTCTTTCTAAATACATTGTTTCATTAATTCTTTTATAGTTGTAACATTCTTCACAATATAAAATATTATTGAAATTTACTTTTAAGTTTTTACTCAAACAACGATTACAGATATTAGTTATAGCTTTTATTGTGTTTTTATTTTTTTCGTTAATAATCTTTTCTATCATTTTACCCCTGATAAAATAATACTTATCTATTGGTTGTTTTCTTTAAAAAAGAAAAGCAATCAATTGATTGCTTTATCATTTTACAACTATATTAACTAGTTTATTAGGTACTACAATAGTTTTAATTATTTCTTTTCCTTTAATATAACCTTGTATTTTTTCGCTTTCTAAAGCGATTTCCTTTAATTTATCTTTGCTCAAGTTATTTTCAACTACAACCTTATCTCTTACCTTACCATTAATACTTAATACTAATTCAATTTCTTCTTTAACTAGTTTCTTAGGATTGTAATTTGGATAACTTTCAAAAACCAATAATTCTTTATGTCCTAATTTACGCCATAACTCTTCGCATAAATGAGGAGCAATTGGATAGAGGATTTTCAATAATACTTCATAATCGGCTTTGGTAATTTCGGTTTGCTTATTATATAAGTTTACTAATTCCATCATCTTGGCTATAGCAGTATTAAATTTAATATTTTCAATGTCTTCATCAACACCTTTTATAGTTAAATGAATATCTCTTTCAAGGTCCAATGTATATGTTGTTGACTGATTTACTTTTGGAAACATTCGCCAAATTTTATCTAAGAATCTTCTAGCACCTTTTACACCATCTTCATTCCAAGGTGTGCTCATTTCATAATCACTTAAGAACAAAACAAAGGTTCTTAATGTATCAGCGCCATATTCATCGATAATCTCCATTGGATTAACTACATTACCTCGCGACTTAGACATTTTTTCATTATCAGCTCCTAAAATCATTCCTTGAGCTGTTCTTTTTTTGTAAGGTTCTTTATTAGGAACTACACCAATATCAAATAAAAATTGATTCCAAAAACGCGAATAGATAAGATGTCTAGTTACATGTTCCATACCGCCATTATACCAATCAACTTTGCCCCAGTAATCTAATTTTTCTTTACTAGCAATTTCTTTATTGTTGGTTGGATCCATATAACGAAGAAAATACCAACTTGATCCTGCCCATTGTGGCATTGTATCAGTTTCTCTTTTTGCATCTTTACCACATTTCGGACATTTACAATTAACAAATTCATCTATATTTGCAAGTGGTGATTCTCCAGTGCTAGATGGAGTAAACTTTTCAATGTAAGGTAATTTCACTGGTAAATCATCATAAGGAACAGGCACAATACCACAATCTTCGCAATAAATTATTGGAATTGGCTCACCCCAATATCTCTGTCGATTAAAAGCCCAATCCTTCATTCTGAATTGGATTGCTTCTTCACCAATTTTTTCTTTTTTAATTATTTTAATAATTTTATCTATTGCATCTTTAACACTTAATCCATTAATCACTGGTGAGTTAATCAATTCTCCGGTTTCAGTATCAGTGTAAGCTTCTTTTTCAATATTTCCGCCCTTAATAACTTCTACAATATCCAGATTATATTTTTTTGCAAATTCATAATCTCTAGTATCATGAGCCGGCACAGCCATAATTGCCCCAGTACCATAAGTTATCATTACATAATCAGAAATAAAAATTGGAATTTCAGCTTTACTAATTGGATTTATCGCTTTTAATCCTTTAATTTTTACTCCTGTTTTATCTTTAGCTAGTTCTAATCTTTCAAATTCAGTTTTGTGTTTTGCTTGTTCTTGGTATTTTTTTATTTCATCAAGATTTTTTATTCTCGATTTAAATTCTTTAATATAAGGATGTTCAGGCGCTATAACCATAAAAGTTGCGCCATAAATTGTATCCGGTCTAGTTGTAAATACTTCCAAGTTCTTGTCAGAATCTTTAATTGGAAAATGAAGATTAGCTCCAACTGATTTTCCAATCCATTTTTCTTGTTCTGACCTGATACGTGAATTAGATTCTAAATCTTTTAAACCTTCTAAAAGACTATTAGCATACTCAGTTATCTTTAAAAACCAAACATCTTTTTCCATTTGTACAACATCAAAACCACAACGATCACATTTTCCTCCTTGCGATTCTTCATTTGATAGAATAACCTGGCAACTTGGACAGTAATTTACATAAGCTTTATCTTTAAAAACTAAATTATGCTCATAAAGTTTTAGAAAAATCCATTGCGTCCAACGATAATAGTCTGGATCAGTAGTATCAACTATACGCGAAAAATCAAAAGAAATTCCAGCTGATTTCAATTGTTTTTTAAAAATTTTAATATTATTATCGGTAATCTTACGGGGATGAATTTGAGTTTGAATTGCATAATTTTCAGTAGGCAAACCAAAGGCATCAAAACCAATAGGAAATAATACATTATATCCTTCCATTCTTCGCTTTCTTGAAATTACTTCTAAAGATAAATAAGCTCTGATATGGCCAATATGCATTCCTATTCCGCTAGGATAAGGAAACTCAACTAAACTATAGTATTTTTCCTTATCAGAAAAATCTATCGCCTTAAAATAATCAAAATTATACCATTCATCTTGCCATTTCTTTTCTATTTTTTTATGTTCGAAACTTGGAATAAACTCACTCATAAATTACCTCCTATAAAAAAATCGCCCCGATAAAAGGACGATTATACTCGCGGTACCACCTTAATTCTAGATATTATCTAGCTCTTAAACCTTTAACGCTGGTTAGCGAGTTTTGCTTGCGCGCTTCACAAAACCTACTCAATAGACTAATTCAAGCAACTTATTTATTAGTTTCCACCTACCACTAACTCTCTATAAAACATTGGTCACTTTACTAATTCTACTTCTATTGTATTTAGTGATATTATATCATAAATATAAAAATATACAATTTATATATTATTTATCATCATCTTCATCTTGGTCAATAATATCGTCATCTTCTTCTTGATTAATTATATCATCTTTATTATCATCTTCAGTTTTATTTTGCTTATTATTTTGATAACGTTTTCTGATAGCCGAACGATAATATAGTTCTTTTTGTAAAACAAAAATCGATCTATAAGCAAGAAACATTAAGATAAAGAAGATAATCATATGAAAATTCAATAAATTATAGATGGTTAATAAAATTGCGATTGGTGTTGAGGCAAAAGTTATCATTTTAAATATCTTACGATAACGAATTTCTTTTTTAAATC
>JAGYOE010000023.1 GCA_018399755.1 Bacilli bacterium | reverse complement strand
AATTGGTATTTGTTCGGAATGATAGTATTACCTAATGAAGTTTTTAAAAATCAAGAAAAAAGTATGGTAATTTTACAAAACAAAGGTGAAAATTTTATTAAACCAGATAGTTTTTTGATGGCTGAGATTCCATCTTTTACTGATAAGGATGGCTTAAATAAAGTAATTGTTCAATTGAATAATTGGTTTAACAAAACACAATATTATAAAGTGGAGGAATAATGATGAGTAAAATAATGGCGGTAAATGCAGGAAGTTCTTCTTTGAAGTTTCAATTATTAAAAATGCCAGAAGAAGAATTAATTACAAGTGGTATAGTAGAAAGAATTGGCATGAAAAAGTCGGTGTTTTCAATTAAAGTTAATGGTGATAAGATAGAGGAAACTACAACTATTCCAAATCATGGAAATGCAGTAAATCTATTATTAGAAAAATTAATTGAACATGATATAATTGCAAGTTATGATGAAATAGCTGGAGTTGGACATAGAGTTGTTCATGGTGGAGATAAAATTGCTGATTCCGTAGTTTTGGATGAAGAAAAGATAAAATATTTAGAAGGTATTATTGATTTAGCACCATTACATTTAGGTCCTAATTTAACTGGAATTAAAGCTTTTCAAAAAGTTTTACCTATGGTAAAACATATTGGAGTGTTTGATACTGCTTTCCATCAAACAATGCCAGAAGAAGCTTATTTATATGCTGTTCCTTATGATTGGTGTAAGAACTATAAAGTTAGGAAATATGGTTTTCACGGAACTAGTCATAAATTTATTACTGAACGTTTTGCTGAGATGACTAATAAGAATGTTGAAGATGTTAATTTAATTATTGCTCATATTGGTAATGGGGCATCTATTTGTGCAGTTAAAAACGGAAAATCAATTGATACTTCAATGGGCTTTACGCCTTTAGAAGGTATTCCTATGGGAACTCGTTCAGGTAATATAGACCCAGCTGTTGTTGAATATATGATGAAGGTTAAAAAGAAATCAGTAAAAGAAATATTGAATTATTTAAATAAACAGTCAGGTTATTTAGGTGTTTCTGGTTTATCTTCTGATTCAAGAGATTTGGTAGAAGCTACTAAAAAAGGAAATCATCAAGCAAAATTAGCTATCGATGTTCAAGCAAAACGAATTACTGATTATATTTCTTCTTACAATAATTATATTGGTGGCGCTGATGCAATTATCTTTACTGCGGGTATTGGTGAGAATGCAAAATATACAAGAGCAAATATTGGTAAAAGACTATCAGGCTTAGGAGTAGAGATTGATGACGAGAGAAATGATTGTCGTGGAATTGAGAAAAAAATATCTACAGATAATTCTAAAATTGATGTCTATGTAATTCCAACTAATGAAGAAGTTATGATTGCGAGAGACACTTTGTCTTTAATATAATTAAATATAAACATATTAATTACCTTTAAAAGCGATTTTAAAGGTAATTTTTTTTAAAGATATAATAGGTTTACATTGGTGCTTGTTTGAAATAGGGTTTAGTGGTAAAATAAAATATATAAAGGTTTTATAAAATAAAGGAGGAAAAAGAGAAAAGTATGAAAAAATTAGGTCTTAGTTTACTTAGTTTATTAGTTATGTTTATGGTTGTAACCATGGCTAGTTGTCAAAAAGATACTTACGAAATTGCATTAATTACAGATGTAGGTACTATTGATGACAAATCATTCAACCAAGGTGCATGGGAAGGCGTTGAAAAATATGCAAAAGAAAATGATATTTCTCATGAATATTATCAACCTGCAGCTAAAACAACCCCTGCTTATGTAGAAGCAATTGAATTAGCTATTGACAATGGTGCTGAAACGGTTGTTACACCGGGTTACTTATTTGAAAATGCTATTTGGATAGTTCAAACTGAATATCCAGGTGTAAATTTCATTTTATTAGATGGATCACCTCATAATGTAATCTCTTGGGATGAAGAAGGTAATCCTGATGAGTTAGTAGAGGGTAGTGATAGCGCAGATTTTACTATTGAAGATAACGTATTAAGTATTTTCTATGCTGAAGAAGAATCTGGATTCTTAGCTGGTTATGCTGCTGTAAAAGAAGGATTTACTGACCTTGGATTTATGGGCGGTATGGCAGTGCCTGCAGTTATTAGATTTGGACATGGATTTGTTCAAGGAGCAAATTATGCTGCTGAAGAAGATGAATATCAAGAAGACGCTATTAGTATTAGATATACTTATTTAGGTACTTTTAATGAAGATTCTACTTATCAAACTCGCGCTGCTTCATGGTATAGTAGTGGAATCGAAGCAATCTTTGCTGCTGCTGGTGGAGCTGGAAATTCAGTTATGAAAGCTGCAGAACAAGAAGACGATGATGCTTGGGTTATTGGCGTAGATGTTGATCAAAGCGCGGAATCAGAAACTGTTATTACATCAGCTAAGAAAGAGTTAAATAACTCAGTTTATGATGCATTAGCATCAATTTACGATGATTCTTTTGAAGGTGGACGTTCTGTAAATTATGATGCTACAATTGATGGTGTTGGTTTACCAGACGATTTTTCAAGATTTACTACTTTCACAGAAACTATGTATGATGATATTTTTGCTTTAATCGCAGATGATGAATTTGATATCATAGGTGCTGAAGTTACAGGCGAAGATGATGTATTATCTTATATAGATGATGAATCACCTTATGTAACAGTTACTTTTAGAGATTAATTTTATATAAAGGAAGCAATTTAATTGCTTCCTTTTTTCTTTGCAATAAATATTAGTTATGATTATATTTTTTTTAAAAAAAATGATATAATAATTTTAAATTAGATTTCTACTGATTGAGGTGATTAAATGGATTATGTAATTGAAATGGTGGATATTACTAAAAAGTTTCCCGGAGTTATAGCTAATGACAAAGTTAATTTTAAATTAAAAAAAGGTGAAATCCATGCTTTATTAGGAGAAAATGGGGCTGGAAAATCAACTTTGATGTCGGTTTTATTTGGATTGTATCAACCTGATGGTGGTAAGATTAAAGTTTACGGAGAAGAAGTAAAAATCAATAATCCAAATGATGCTAATGAATTAAATATCGGAATGGTTCATCAACATTTTAAACTAGTGCATAATTTTACAGTTGCAGAAAACATTGTTTTAGGTATGGAAGATACTAAAAACGGTTTTATTAGTATGAAAGATTCAATAAAAAAAATTAATGACTTAAGCAAAAAGTATGGTTTAAAAGTAGAAGCAAATTCAATTATTGAAGATATTTCAGTTGGTATGCAACAGCGAGTTGAAATTTTAAAAATGTTATATCGAGATGCTGATATATTAATTTTTGATGAGCCTACAGCTGTCTTAACTCCTCAAGAAATTGAAGAATTAATGGATATTATGCGTCAATTTGCCAAAGAAGGCAAGTCAATAGTTTTAATTACTCATAAGTTACGAGAAATTAAAGCTGTAGCTGAAAGGTGTACAGTTTTAAGAAAAGGAAAATATATTGACACCGTTGAAGTTAAAGATACTTCAATGGAAGAAATGGCTGAAATGATGGTTGGCAGAAAAGTTCTTTTTGATATTGAAAAACAAGAAAATGAAATTAACGATACAATTCTAACAGTAGAAAAGTTAAATGTAAGAGATTTGATTAATAATAAGTTATTGGTAAAAGATGTTTCTTTTGAAGTAAAAGAAGGAGAAATATTAGCGGTTGCTGGAATAGAAGGTAATGGGCAAACTCAACTCGTTGAAGCAATTACTGGATTAAGAAAAATTGATAGTGGGAAAGTCTGGTTTAAAGATAAAGATATAACCCATGCACCGGTAAGAGAAAAAACTCTTCAAGGAATTGCTCATATACCTGAAGATAGACATAAATATGGTTTAGTATTAGATTTTACTTTGGAAGAGAATTTAATTTTACAGGATTATTTTAAGCCCCAATTTCAAAATTACGGATTTTTAAATTTTCCAGAAATACATAAACACGCTGAAGAACTAATAGAAAATTATGATATTAGAAGTGGTAAAGGCAGATTAACCCTAACAAGAAGTATTAGTGGTGGTAATCAACAAAAAGCGATTATTGCTAGAGAGTTAAGTAGAGACAATTCGTTGGTTATAGCTGTTCAACCTACAAGAGGTTTAGATGTTGGAGCAATCGAATATATCAGAAAATCATTGTTGCAAAAACGAAAGGAAAATAAAGCCGTATTATTACTTTCATTAGAGTTAGATGATGTAATGAATTTAGCAGATCGAATTGTCGTAATGTACGAAGGCGAAATTGTTGCTAATGTAATGGCTGAAGATACTAATGAAAATAAATTAGGACTGTATATGGCAGGATCTAAACGAGGTGATGGCTATGAGAAAAATTGATAAAGATAAGCCATTAAAACTAACTACTAGTGAGTTGTTAGCTTTAGATGTGTCTAAAGCAAAAGTTAGTATTCTTTCTAGTTTATTATCTATCTTTATGGGCTTAGTACTTGGAATGATAATTATGTTAATTGTTAAGCCAGAATCATCTTTTGGTGGTTTAGCAACTATTTTAACCGGTGGATTTCAAGATGGAGCCCAAAGTTTTGGAAATGTTTTACACTATTCAACACCTTTAATTCTTGCTGGTTTAAGTGTTGGTTTTGCATTTAAAGCTGGTTTATTTAATATTGGTGGTGCTGGTCAAATTGTAGTTGGTGGCTTTGTTGCTATCTATATTGGTGTAAAATGGACATGGTTACCTTCAGAAATACACTGGATTGTGGCAATGTTAGGTGCAGGGTTAGCCGGAGCTTTATGGGCTTCTGTTCCTGGTCTTTTAAAAGCTTATAGAAACGTTCATGAAGTTGTTGCAACAATTATGATGAACTATATTGGAATGTATTTGGTTTTGATTTTGATAAAAGGGTCAGTATATAATAGCGATAAAAATGAAACTGTATCAGTTCCTAGAGCAGCGAGATTACCAAGATGGGGATTAGATAAAATCTTCGAAGGTTCCTATGTTTCAGCTGGTATTATAATCGCAATTATCGTTAGTATTATTATTTATATTATTATATTTAAAACTACTTTAGGTTATCAATTAAGAATGGTTGGACATAATCGTCATGCAGCTAAATATGCTGGAGTTAATGAAAAGCGTAACATTGTATATTCAATGCTTATTGCTGGGGCTTTAGCTGGTTTAGCGGGTGGAACAATTTATTTAAGCCCAGCAGGAAGACATATTGAAATAGTATCGCAATTGGTTTCAGAAGGTTTTGATGGAATAGCAGTTGCATTACTTGGTATGAGCCATCCACTTGGAGTATTATTTGCTGGATTTTTCTTTGGTTATATAAAAACAGGCGGATTCTATATGCAATCTTGGGGCTTTGATGAAGAAATTATTAACATAATAATTGCAAGTATTATATATTTTAGTGCTTTAGCTCTTATATTCAGAACAAAAGCTACTCAAATAATTTTGCTGTTTGGTAAATGGTTTAGGAATATATTTAAAAAAGAAAAGCCAAAGGATAAAGAAAATAGAGGTGATTTAGATGAAGAAGATAATTAATAATCTTTTTAAATCATGCAAGGCTTTATTAAATAAATTATTTACTAAGATAAAAACCGCTAAAAAGAAAACACTCTTAATAACTATCATAGCTATATTAATATTTATTAGTGTTTGGTTATGGGATAATCCTACCTTTTATTTTCTTACAAGAATTACCCTTTATAGTTCAATACCTTTAATGGTTGTTGCACTTGGAGGAATGTTCTCTGAAAGAAGTGGTGTAGTTAATATCGCCTTAGAAGGTATGATGTTAATGGGTGCTTTTGTTGGTTTGTTTATTATGTATATTTTACAAGGCAAAGGCTATAATGGCCAACATATTTTCTTATTAAGTATTTTTATTGGTGGTATCGTTGGAGCCGTTTATGCAATATTGCATGCTTATGCATCGATTAATATGAAAGCAAATCAGATTATTTCTGGTACTGCTTTAAATCTATTCGCTCCAGCCTTAGCAATATTCCTTGCTAGATTCTTTACTGGAACTCAACAACTTAATTTTTCAGATCCTTTTAGGATTAAGAGAATGGGATTTTTATCAGACATACCTGTTATCGGAAAAATATTATTTACTAACGTTTATTTGTCTACTTATATAGGTATAGTTATTCTCTTAGTATCTGCTATTATTTTATATCGCACCAGGTTTGGGTTGCGTTTAAGAGCTTGTGGTGAACATCCGCAGGCAGCTGATGCAGCTGGAGTTAATGTATATAAGATTCGTTATGCAGGTGTAATTATTTCTGGTTTTCTAGCTGGTATTGGTGGCGTGGTTTTAATTGTAGCCACCACAACAACATTTAATGCTAATGTCTCTGGTTATGGATTCTTGGCTTTAGCAGTTTTGATTAGTGGTCAATGGCGACCAGGAAGAGTTGTTATTGTTGCTTTATTATTTGGATTTTTACTAAAAATATCTGATGCAGTAACTTTAATACCACTTTTAGATAATCTTAGATTGCCAAGTAATGTATATTCAATGCTTCCATATATAGCTACATTATTTGTTCTAGCATTTACTTCTAAGAAATCTCAAGCACCAAGAGCCGCTGGCGAACCTTATGATGCTGGTAAAAGATAATTAAAGACTTCTCCCCTTATGACTTGTAATATTTAGTTGTAAGGGGGTTTTTTTATGGGAAAATATCTTGTAATTGTTTTTATATTTTTGCCTTTATTAAATATAAACGATTTAGTTATTAATGATAATTATGAATTTAATAATATTAGAATTGAATATGGTAAGTATAATCAAGATGGCTATTTATCAATCTATGATTTAGAAAATGAGGAGTATATTAATGAAATAATTTATGATGATGGTTTTATTGAAGAGTTTATATATTTAGCTGAAGTTGATAATAATCTTTTTATTATTGTTTGTAAACGGAGTTTTTATCTTGGTGAAGAAAAAAAGATTAATGATTATCAACTTTTAAAATACAATTGTTTAGGCGAGTTATTGGATTCATATATTATTGATGATAATTATATAAATTTTTACAATCATCATAACCATATAATATTAGAAGATGAGTCAAATAACTATAGTTATTTAAACAAAGATTTTCAAGAAGAGAGTGAACTGAAATTAAAAACAGACTTTATTGGAAATTATAATGTTCAATATCAAGGAGAGGCGTTTATAAATAATAAATTTATAAATAGTATCAATTTAACTTATCCAGGTATTTATAATATTGATATTATTGATGGAGATTACCAATTTAGTTATGTGATAACTTTAGAACCCGATATTATAGTTGAAGGGGATTCAAGTAATTATAATTATTATGGAGAGATTAAAGTTTATAGTTTTGGTGACCTCTATATTAATAATCAACCATATCAAAGTGGAAAAAGCATTAATCAAGTTGGACAATATAGTTTGGTTGTTAAAGGGGTTAATGAATATATTAAAGAATTTAGTTTTTCTATATATCCTGAAATTTATTATAATAATGGAATTGATAGCTTTATTTTAGATAATAATAAAGCGATTAATTATCCAATTAGAATTTATGCTAGTATTGAACAGTTGTATATAAATAATGAATTATATAATAATGAGTTAATAAATCAGCCAGGCATATATACTTTAAGTTATGAACAGAATGGAATTAGTGAAAATATTGATTTTTCAATTTATCCAAGGGTAGAGGGAATTAGTAATAATAAAAAATATGATAAACTTGAGATTTATATTTTTGGTAAAGCATATATTAATGATGAAGAATATAGCGGTAAGGTTAGTTTGAACCAACCAGGGAATTATACTTTAAAAACTTATTTTGATAATCAATTATATGAATCATATGAATTTGAAATTGTTAGTAACAATGATAATTTCAATATTACAAGTTATATTAAATATGCATTTATTATTTTATTAGCAATAGGTGGGCTTATATTTTTCTGGAAAAAATAGTTATATTATTTTATCTATGATATAATGTTTTTGAGGAATATTATGATAGATTTTAATCTTTATTTGCAGAGTTCATTCTCGTTTAATGGTAGCTTAATTGACATTGAAAAAACCGTTAAAACAGCAAAAGAAAAAGGTTATAAAACTTTAGCTTTAACTGATCATATTCATTTACATGGAGCAATAAAGTTTTATAAATCTTGTTTAAATCATGGTATTAAACCATTGTTGGGTTTAGAAGTTGTTATTAAATCTGAAAAATACTCTGATTTTATTGTTTTGTTGTATGCTAAGAATGAACAAGGTTATAAAAAGTTAATGAAATTAAGCTCCCATCTTTCTTTGAATGATGGTTTTTTGGAGTTTCACGAGTTAAAAACTTATAGTGAAAATCTTATTAGTGTTGTGGTGATGGATAGAGGCGGTATTTACCAATTAGTTAATAATATTAATAAGGATAAGATTAAAGCTTTGTTTACTGATTTAGAGGCTAAAGTAGATGATTTTTATTTAGGGTTTGGAACTGATATATTTACTTCTGAAATATATAATTATCTTAAGGATTTTGGAAAGTTTATTATTGTTAATAATGTAAAGTATTTAGAAGTTGATGATGAAGAAGCTTACAATATATTTAAGAAAATTTTAAGAAGCGAAGATAAAGAACAAGGAATATTTGAACAAACAGAGACAAGTTTGCATTTACAAGAACTTAATGAGCTGAATAAACAATACACTAAATACACTAGTGCTATAAAAAACACGCATGATTTAATTGCTAAATGCAAAGTCAAAATAGATTTTGGCAAACAACATTTACCAAAATATCCGCTAGAAGAAATATCTTCTGAAGCTAAATTAAAAGAGTTGACAGATAAAGGGTTAAAAAGACGCTTACACCAAAAAGGCATTTATAAAAAAGCTTATAAACAATATCAAGAAAGATTAAACCATGAAATAAAAATAATCACAGAAATGAATTATGAAGATTATTTTCTTATAGTATGGGATTTTGTTTTGTTTGCTAGGAAAAAAGGCGTTTTAGTTGGGCCAGGAAGAGGCTCAGCTGCAGGTTCTTTGATTGCTTATGTTTTGGGCATTACTGAAGTAGACCCGATTGAGTTTAAACTTTATTTTGAAAGGTTTTTAAATCCTGAAAGAATCACTATGCCTGATATTGATATGGATTTTCCAGATAATAAACGAGATGAGGTTATTAAATATGTTGTAGAGAAATATGGCGAAGAATACGTGGCTTCAATTATTACTTTTGGAACATTTCAGGGTAAATCTGCTATTAGAGATGTTGGAAGAATGCTAGATACATCTTCTGTAATTATAGATGATTTAACAAAAAAGATTTCTTTAACGAATAATTCAATTGAACAATTTATTGCAGATAATCCTAAGGATTATCAATATTATATGAATAATCCTGAAATTAATAAGTTGCTTTCTATAGCAATAAAACTTGTTGGGTTAGTAAGACATACTTCAACACACGCTGCAGGTATTATTATTTCTAGTGATAAGATTACTGATTATTCACCAATTCAACGGGGATTACTTGATATGTATCAAACACAATATGAAGCTAGTGATCTAGAGAGTTTAGGGTTATTAAAAATTGATTTTCTTGGTATAAGAAATTTAACAATAATTTCTGATGTTGTTGATATGATTAAAGAAAACGATAATAAAGAGATTAATATATATAAATTACCAATAGATGATAAGAAAACCTTTAAACTCTTGCGAGATGTGAAAACTTTAGGTATTTTTCAATTAGAATCTGAAGGCATGATGAGTTTAATGCATGAGATGCAAATAAGTGAATTTGAAGATATAGCAACTTGTATATCATTGCATCGACCAGGACCTATGGAAAATATTCCTACTTATATAAAAAGAAGAAAGAATCTAGAGGTAGTTGACTATTTAAATGATGATTTAATTCCGATTTTAAAACCAACTCACGGAATAATTGTATATCAAGAACAGATTATGAAAATAGCCAATAAGTTTGCAGGGTATAGTCTTGGAGAGGCAGATGTTTTAAGAAGAGCTGTAAGCAAAAAGAAAAAAATGATTCTATTAAAGGAAAGAAAGAAATTTGTTGAAGGTGTAAAATCTCAAGGATATTCAGAATCTGTTGGTGAAAAAATATATGATTATATTGTTAAATTTGCTAATTATGGATTTAATAAAAGCCATGCGGTTGCGTATAGTTATGTGGCTTATTGGATGGCTTATTTAAAAGCGAACTATCCATCTTATTTTTTAGCGGTTTTATTAAACTCTCAAATTGGAGCTATATCTGGAACAAAGAAATATATTCGCGAATGTAATAAAATGAAAATTGAAGTATTGCCACCAAAGATTAATAAATCAGGTGTTAAATATCTTTACGAGAATAATGGTTTAAGATTCCCTTATAAAGCCATTAAAGGGATAGGTGAAGTAATGGCAGAAAGACTTGTAGAAATACAAAATGACAAACCTATTACTAGTTTTATAGATTTTTATGCTAGAGCTAAAGAAGTTAATAGAAATGTTATTGAAGCTTTGATTTATGCCAATGTTTTTTCAGAGTTTTCTATTAATAAAAAAACTTTAATAGAAAATTTAGATCGTATAGAAGCTTTTGTTAACTTTCACTATGCAGATGATGAATTTAATTATATTGAATATGATGAATATAGTTATGAAGAAATGGAAGAATTCGAAAGAGATTTGTTAGGAGTGAATTTTGAATATCATATTCTTAATCGTTATAATAAGATAATAAAAAAACATAATTATTCAGTTGTATCTGATATTCTAGAATCACGATTAGGTAGAAAAAACTTTGTTGGCATATTAGCTGATAAAAAATCAATCACTACTAAAAAGGGTAATGAAATGGCTTTTATCTCAATTGAAGACGAGTTTAGTCAGATAGATGGTGTTTTATTTCCAACCCAATTTGATAAGTTTTATGATAAAATTAATTTAGATAAAGCCTATTTATTTTATGGGAAAACAGAGAAAAGGAATTCAAAATTACAAGTTATTATAGATGACATTAAAGCGATCAAGGGGTGAGTTTATGAAAGTTGCATTATTAACTTCTGGGGGAGATGCTCCAGGAATGAATGCTTGTATAAGAGCTGTAGTAAGGACGTGCGTCTATTACGGTTATGATGTTTATGGCATTAAAGAAGGATATAAGGGTTTAGTTGAAGATAAATTTCAAAAGATGGATCGTCACGACGTTTCACAAATAATTGATCGTGGGGGGACAATTTTGGGGTCAGCAAGATTAGATGAATTTAAAGAGAAAAAAATTAGAAAAATAGCAATTGAAAACTTAAAGAGGAGAAAAATTGATTATCTTATTTTAATCGGTGGCGATGGAACTTTTAGAGGTGGAATTGATTTAGAAAGAGAAGGAGTTAAATTAATCGCTATTCCTGCAACAATTGATAACGATGTTCAAGGAACTGAGTATACGATTGGATTCTTTTCTGCTTTAGACACTTCTATGGAAGCTATTGATAAATTAAGAGATACGTCTTTCTCTCATCAAAGATGTACAGTAGTTGAAGTGATGGGTAGAGATTGTGGAGATCTTTCAATTTATTCAGGAATTGCTTGTGGAGCTGAAATGGTTATTACCAGTGAAACTGGTTATTCTGAAAGTGAAGTATTAGAAAAGGTTCAAAAAGCCAAGGATGATGGGAAACGACATTTAATTATTGTAGTTGCTGAAAATATTACCAATGTAAGTGAATTAGCGAAAAAAATTCAAAAAAATACTGGTTATGATTCTAGAGCTAGTGTTTTAGGTTATATTCAAAGAGGTGGGTCTCCAAGTGCTTTTGATCGCGTACTAGCTAGTAAAATGGGAATTTTAGCCGTTGATTTAATTAAATCAGATGTTCATAATCAAGCTATTGTTTCTAAGGGATTACATATAGGGCACATGTTAATTGATAAAGCCCTAAATACACGAGTAGAACGTCCAGATTTATATCAGTACTTAGATAAAATTAGATAAAAATAAAAGCTAGTTTTTAATTAAACTAGCTTTTCTTAAATCTATATATTTCTTTTTTATTTGGTAGATAAAGGATTATTAAATAACCATCTAAATATTTGGTTACAAAGGCAT
This sequence comes from Bacilli bacterium, assembly GCA_018399755.1. GTDB lineage: Bacteria > Bacillota_I > Bacilli_A > Izemoplasmatales > Hujiaoplasmataceae > Hujiaoplasma. The sequence continues at coordinate 3,926 of JAGYOE010000023.1, read as the reverse complement.
ATTTATATAGTTTATCAATATTCAAATGCTGGTTTTCTTTATGAAAGGATCTAATTATATCATTTTTATTAATAAATTCATTCCAATATATTTTAGGTTTTATATTATGATGAATTAAATAATCGTATTTTAATATATCGTTGATAGTATTAGTAAAAATATTTTTGCTTTTTAAATATTCAATTAAGTTAATAAATAAATCAACAAAACCATAGCGAAAATGAGAATAATTATTTTTTTGATAAAAATCATATAAATCTTTATAAAACTCAAATGCATCTATATTTTGTGTTAAATGAAAAATAGATTCATTCATAAAACCTTTGTTCCAGTAAATGTTTAACATTGTTTCTACTTTATGAATAATTTTTAGTTCGTCTTTAGTTATGTATTTACTTTCTATAATTTCATAGGGCGCAATATCTTGAAACTTAATTTTATGTTTATTGGTAGAGTAATATAAACTTGTACCTTTTAACAGTTTTAAAAACCCTAATTGTAATTCATCAGAAAATAATTGATAAATGGTATTAAAGGTGTTTTTAAAACTTGCTAAATCTTCATAAGGCAATCCAGCAATCAAATCTAAATGTAATGTCACATTTGATTTGTTTAACCTTTTTATTGTTTTTATTAATTTGTTTGTATCTTGATAGCGATTAATTTCTTTATTTACTAAATCATTAGTTGATTGAACTCCTAATTCAAAACGAATTAAGTTCTTTGGAGCTTTTTTAATTAAAAAAGCAATAAAATCTTCTTTTAAAATATCGCCATTGATTTCAAATTGAAATGTTGTTGCTTTATAATCTCTTGATATTATATAGTTTAAAAATTCTTTTGCTAACTTGTGATTAGCATTAAAGGAACGATCTAGAAACTTAATTGTTTTAGCACCTTTACTTATTAAAAAATCAACTGTTCTTTTTACTCTATCTATGGAAAAGAAGCGTAAACCTTTTTCTAAGGAAGCTAAACAATAGCTACAATTATAAGGGCAACCTCTTGATAATTCCACATATTGAACTTTATTAGTTATGGCTTCAAAGTCGTTTTGAAAATAATATGGTAATTTTAGTTTGTCTAAATTTTCGATATTTTTAATTGTGTTTGTTTTAATTGAGTTATTATCTTTATAAACTAGGTTTGGAATTTTATTTAAAGGAAGCTTTTTATCTAATGCTTCAAGCAATAAATTGAAAGTTAGTTCTCCTTCGTTTGTTATTATAAAATCTGTTATATCATTATGAAAAAATTCTTCATATTCATAACTTACTTCAGGTCCACCTAAAATAATTTTAGCTTCTGGAATTAACTTTCTAATTTTTATTAATAAGTTTTTAATTATTTCAATATTCCAAATATACACACTAAAAGCAATGATTTCAGGTGTTTCATTAATTATATCAGAAATCATTGTATCTGGATGATCTTTAATAGTATATTCAAGTAAGTTAACCAGATAAGAAGAATTTGCTTTTAGATATCTAATAGCTAGGTTAGGATGAATATACTTTGAATTTATTCCTACTAAAACAATTTTCATAGTATCACCAATTTTATTCTAACAAAAAAATCAATAAAATAGAACAAATATAAAAATATGTTATACTTAAATAGGTGATACTTATGAAAAAATATAATTTAATATCAGAATATAAACCAATGGGTGATCAACCTGAAGCAATAAAAAGATTAGTAAAAAATATTGAAAATAACGAAAAAGAACAAGTTTTACTAGGGGCTACAGGTACTGGTAAAACATATACTATTGCTAATGTTATTAAAGAAGTTGATAGACCAATATTGGTTTTAGCTCATAATAAAACTTTAGCCGGTCAGTTATATTCTGAGTTTAAAACATTATTTCCAGATAACAGAGTGGAATATTTTATTTCTTATTATGATTACTATCAACCAGAGGCATATGTCCCTGGAGCTGACTTATATATAGAAAAAGATGCTAAAATTAATGATGAAATAGACGAACTTAGACATGCGGCTACTTCATCTTTGTTAGAAAGACGCGATGTTATTATTGTTGCTAGTGTTTCTTGTATTTACGGAATCGGTGATCCTGAAACATATAAACAAGGGATGGTAACTTTAAGAAAAAATGAAGAAATAACTAGAGAAGAGTTATTAAAAAGGTTAGTAGAAATATTATATGTTAGAAATGATGTAGATTTTGTTAGAGGTAGTTTTAGAGTAAGAGGAGATGTGGTAGAAATTTTACCACCTTACAATAAAACTAAAGGAATTCGAGTAGAGTTTGATTTTGATGAAATTAGTCGAATTCGCGAATTTAATATAGTTTCTGGCGAAATATACAAAGATTATGAAGTGCTTTCTTTATTTCCAGCGTCACACTTTTTAACTGATAAAGATAAATTAGAAGAAGCATTAAAAAGAATTGAAAGAGAATTAGAAGAAAGAATTAAATATTTCCAAAGTAAAAATATGCCACTAGAAGCAGAGAGAATTGAACAAAGAACTAATTATGATTTAGAAATGTTAAAAGAAATGGGGACAGTTTCAGGTGTAGAAAACTATTCAAGACACTTAGCTTTAAGAGAAGAAGGAGAAACTCCTTCGACACTTATTGATTTCTTTCCTAATGATTTTGTTTTGATTGTTGATGAATCTCACGTAACTTTACCACAGGTAAGAGGTATGTATAATGGTGATAGATCTAGAAAACAAACTTTGGTAGACTATGGATTTAGATTACCAAGTGCTCTAGACAATCGCCCATTAAACTTTGAAGAATTTAATAAAAAAATAAATCAGGTTATTTATGTTTCTGCTACACCAGGAGATTATGAACTTGAAAGAACAAACCAAGTTATAGAACAAATAATTAGACCTACAGGACTTGTTGATCCTATAGTAGAGGTAAGGCCTTCCACAAATCAAATTGATGATTTACTAATTGAAATAGATAAAACCATAGAAAGAAACGAGAGAACATTAATCACTACTTTAACTATTAAAATGAGTGAGGATTTAACAGGCTATTTAAAAGGATTAGGATATAAAGTTCAATACCTACATTCAAAAATCAAATCTTTAGAACGGTTAGAATTAATTCGTAAATTACGACAAGGAGAATTTGATGTTTTAGTTGGAATAAATTTATTAAGGGAAGGACTTGATTTGCCTGAAGTATCATTTATTGCTATTTTAGATGCAGATAAAGAAGGATTTTTACGAAGTGATAAATCATTAATTCAAACAACAGGCAGAGCAGCTAGGAATGTTAATGGTCATGTAGTGATGTATGCAGTCAATATAACTAAATCAATGAAAAAGGCAATTGATGAAACAAATAGAAGAAGAGAAATTCAAGTAGAATTCAATGAAAAAAATAATATTACTCCTAAAACTATATTTAAAAACATACCAAAAGCAATTTCAATTAAAACTGATAAAAATAAACCAGTAGATGATTTAGAAAAATTATCAGGCGAAGAAATTGAAAAAAATATTGAGATGCTAGAAAAACAAATGATGGTTTATGCTAAAGACTTAGATTTCGAACAAGCAGCTAGAATAAGAGATTTAATTTTTGAATTAAAACAATTAAGTTAAACAAAAAATCAATAAAATCAATAGAAAAAGTTAATTTATTTAACTTTTTTTATTTTTTTATAAAAAAAATTAATTTTTTTCTTGACATTATTAAAATTATTGATATAATAAAGGTGTAAATGAAAGAAATCAATTTAAATTAATAAAAAAATTAATAAAATCAATTTAAAATTTAAAGGAGTGATATTGTGAAAACTAATAAAGAAACTTATAGAAATATTTACTACGGTGGTGTTTGTCCAAATACATATTGGGATCAATTTATTCAAAATAAGAAACAAAAATAGTTATTATTAATAAATATTAAAAAAGGAAGGGAATTAAAATGAAGGAAA
>JAGYOE010000022.1 GCA_018399755.1 Bacilli bacterium | reverse complement strand
TTCATCTATATTATTAATAAAAACTGTATAGATTTTACCGTTATCAGTATAGAACGCATTTAAGTGGATATATGAAACAGTTTCTGGAAGATTAATTGTATTAATCTTATGCACATTATAAAATGCATTTTTTCTTATATTAATTAGTCCATGATTAAATTTAACGGTTTCGAGATATTTTTGATTTGCAAACGCAAATTCAGCAATGAGCTCGATAGTTGAAGGAAATGTAAATGAAGTAGTTTTTTTCCAGCTGGGTAATAATATAATATAGTTTCTGATTTATTATATAAAATACCATCCTTACTCTTAAGAGTTATATGATTTTCATCAATAAAAATATTTTCTCAATTGTAAAACTCCTTTTTTTTAAGTATTTTATTAAATAAAAAAATGCATTATTTAATAATTCATTATAATGTAATACATAAAAAATAATAATTTATTCTTCTAAATCCAAAATATTTTGTCTAATTTCACTTTCAATTTTTTCATAATCTTCAGGATTAAATTGATCTTGACGATTTATAAAATCAATTTTAAACTTATCATTTTTATATCTTGGTATTAAATGAATATGAAAATGATCAACAGTTTGATGTGGCTTATCATTATTATTAATAATATTCATGCCAATTGGATTATAGGTTTTTTTAATTGCTTTGGCTATTTTTGGAACAGCTTGAAATATCTTTTTAGCAAGTAATTCATCTAATCCATAAATATTTTTAACATGTGTTTTTGGAACAATTAAAGTGTGACCTTTAGTGATTTGCGAAATATCTAAAAATGCGATAATGTTTTCGTCTTCATAAACTTTGTAGCTAGGAATATCTCCTTTTATAATTTTACAAAAAATACAACTCATTTATAAAACCTCCTTATTAAATTTTTTTATAATTGGTATTAGCTCATTAAAATCAAAAATCCAAAAATCTGGATTTGTAGTTTTTAAAATATCCTTCTTTAATGACCATTCAACCCCACAAGTAAGTATATTTGCATTCTTTCCTGCTAAAATATCGCTAGGATTATCTCCAACAATAATTATTTCTTTAGGATTAACTAGTCTATTTTTAGCATATATTATTGGTTCTGCGCTTGGTTTCGGTTTTTTAACATCATCAAGAAATACATACACATCCATATATTTATCCAAATTGAAATGTTTGATAGATGGTAAAGCGGATTCTTTAAACTTGGTTGTTACAATTCCCAATTGAAAGTTTAACTTTTTTAATTTTTTTAATGTTTCAATTAAGTTGGGATATATTTTAATATATTGATATTCATTTTTTAAATAAAAATGTCTGAAATAATTAATCATTTCTCTGACATTATTTTTGTTTTTTTCAAGAATAGAAAAAGTTTCTTCAAGAGTTGGGCCTATCATATTAATGTAATCTTGTTTTGTATATTTACTCTTTGGGAAAAAGTATTTAAATGTTTGTTCAAATGAATCAATTAATAATTGATTCGAATCAACTAATGTTCCATCTAAGTCAAAAAGAATAGTATTTATTTTTTGCATTTTATCACCACAAATATTATAACAAAAATTTTAAAAATTGTAATGTGAAATAGTGATAATAACTTATTTAATAATCAATTTAATTTTAAATTTTACTATGGTATAATTAATTAGGTGAAAAAAAATGAGAGCAATGTTAATATATAACCCTAAAAGCGGAAAACAAAAATTTAAGAATAATTTAAACTACATAAAAGATAAACTTGCTACTAAATACCAAGAGATAATAATAAAAGAGACAAACCACCCCTTACACGCTATAGATTTAGCAAAAGAAGCGTGTGATTTAAAGGTGGATTTATTGTTAATTAGTGGTGGTGATGGAACTTTTAATGAATGCGTAAATGGATTAATGGAAAAAAGTTATAAGCCTACAATTGGCTATATTCCATCTGGAACTACCTGCGATATTGGTATGAGTTTAGGCTTATCAAAAAACATCGAAAAAGCATTAAATATTATCCTTAATAATCAATCAGTTAAAATGGATATTGTAAAATCGAGTGATAGGTATTCTTGTTATGTTACTGGTACAGGAGCTTTTATAGATATAAGCTATGTTACCGATTCTAAGTTAAAGAAAAAAATAGGTCATTTAGCATATATTTTTAAAGCTATTCAAGAATTTTTCTCTATACCTAAAATGAGAATGACTGTATATCATGATGAAGGAAAAGAAAATGGTGTATACTCTTTAATGTTAGTAATTAACTCAAAAAGAGTAGGTGGATTCAATATGGTATATAAACCTGTTTTAGATGATGGAAAAGTTGATGTATTAATGTATAGAAGTTTTTTCCCTTTTAATAGTATTTTATATTTAATTTCGTTTTTATTTCCATTTTGGTCTACACCATTAATAGAAAAATTTAAAACAACTAAATTAGAAGTAAGAACAAACTCTAACGAAAATTGGAACATTGATGGAGAATATGCTGGTAAAGGAAATAAAATAATTGAAGTTAAACAAAAAGCTATTAATATAATTGTGCCTAAAAATATAAGAAAGCGTTATTTTTTAAATCAAGAAAATGAATAATCAAATAATAGTTGTAGAAGGGATTCATGATCAAGCAAAAATCAAACAAATTTATCCAAATATAGCTTGTATTGTTACAAATGGAAGTGAAGTGTCAGATGAAAAAATTAATTTAATTTATGAACTAAGTAAAGAAAATGATGTTATACTTTTTTTAGATCCTGATACTCCTGGTAAAAAAATTATGCAAAAGATATTAGCCACAAATGGCGATTTTTCAATAGCATATATCAACAAAGAAAAAGCTATAAGTAAGAATAAGAAAAAAGTTGGAATTGAACATGCATCAACAAAGGACATTAAAGATGCTTTAAAAGAAAAAGTAGATATTAATAAAACTAATAACTATATTAATATTTCAGATTTATATAAAAGAGGTTTAATTAATCAAAAAGATGCATTTAAAAAAAGAATCGATATTTGTAAGAGATTAAATATTCCAGTCGCTAATGGAAAGACCTTTTTAAATTTTCTAAATATGTTAGGTATTGGTTTAGAAAGGATTGATCAGATTATAAATGAAAAATCATAATGAGTATGTCAATGAATTGGTTAATAAAAATAATTTCTTTATAAAAAAGAAATATAGCCAAAATTTTTTATTAGATGAAAATATAATAAAAAAAATAATTAAAGCTGCTAATATTGATGAAAATACATTTGTTATTGAGATTGGTCCTGGTTTTGGGGCATTAACAAAATATTTGGTTAAACAAGCAAAAAAAGTTTTACTATATGAGATTGATAAAGAACTGATTCCGCATTTAAATAAACTATTTAATAATTATGATAATATTACAATTTTGAATAAAGATTTTTTAAAGGTTGAAGACATTGATAAAGATATTGATTTGTATTTAGATAATGCAAAAGATATTTGTGTTATTAGCAATTTGCCATATCATATTACCACACCTATTATTATGAAGATTCTCGAAGAGAGTAAAAAAATTGACCGTTTAATTATAATGATGCAATTAGAAGTGGCTAAACGTTTAACTTCTAGTCCTGATTCTAAAGATTATAATGCTTTAAGCGTAATAATTCAAGATCAAACAAAAGCAGATTATTTATTCAAAGTGCCCAAAACGGTGTTTCAACCAAGGCCAAAAGTAGATTCGGCTATTATTGAATTAAAATTATTAAATAAGAAAATTAAAGATAATAATTATTATAAATTCGTTCATAAATGTTTTTCACAAAGAAGAAAAACATTAATTAATAACTTAGCTACTAACTATGAAATTTCAAAGGATAAATTAAAAATTATCCTTAAAAAATTAAATATTTCTGTTAAAATAAGAGCAGAAGCCCTTACAAATAAAGATTTAAAAAACATATATAATAAATTTAAAGAGGAGGAAATAATATGAATTTAGAACACACTGATAAGGAATTATTTGAAGTGATTCAAGAGGAGTTGAATCGCCAACAATCGCACATTGAATTAATTGCTTCAGAAAACTTTGTATCTGAAGCTATATTAGAAGCTGATGGTTCTGTTTTAACAAATAAATATGCAGAAGGCTACCCAGGCAAAAGGTATTATGGAGGTTGTGAATTTGTTGATAAAGCAGAAAATCTTGCTATAGAAAGAGTCAAAAAACTATTTAATGTTGAATATGCTAATGTTCAAGCTCATTCTGGTTCTACAGCTAATATGGCTGCTTATAGAGCGGTATTAAAACCAGGAGACAAAGTATTAGGAATGGCTTTAGATCAAGGAGGTCATTTAACTCATGGTCATCCATTAAGTTTTAGTGGCATTGATTATGATTTTTATCCTTATTATGTGGATAAGAAAACTGAAACTATAGATTATGAGAAATTAGAAAAAAAGGCATTAGAAATTAAACCTAAATTAATAGTTGCTGGAGCAAGTGCTTATCCAAGAAAAATTGACTTTAAAAGATTTAAAGAAATATGTGATAAAGTTGATGCTTTATTAATGGTTGATATGGCACATATTGCCGGATTAGTAGCTACAAATTTACATCCTAATCCATGTGAATATGCTGATATAGTAACTTCAACAACTCATAAAACTTTAAGAGGTCCTAGAGGTGGAATCGTTTTAACCAATGATAAAGAAATTGCAAAAAACGTTAATCGAGTAGTTTTTCCTGGTATTCAAGGAGGACCATTAATGCATATAATTTCAGCTAAAGCTGTAGCTTTTAAAGAGGCTTTATCTGATGATTTTATTGATTATCAAAAACAAGTAGTAAAAAACGCAAAAGTATTTGCGGATAAATTTATTGATTTAGGATATCATGTTGTATCTAATGGCACAGATAATCATCTATTATTATTGGATGTATTATCCAAAGCAAAAATGTCTGGAAAAAAAGCAGAAAAACTTTTGGATAAAGCCAACATAACTTGTAATAAAAACACAATTCCTTATGACACAAAGAAACCTTTTGTGACAAGCGGAATTCGGTTAGGAACTCCGGCTATGACAACAAGAGGATTTAAAGCAGAAGACTTTGTTGAGGTAGCTATATTAATTGATATGATATTATCAAATCCAGAAGATGAATCTATCTTTAAACAAGTAAAACAAAGGGTTAAGAAATTAACAGATAAATATCCTTTAGATTATTATAAACCATATTAAAAAAAGCCTAAATTTAGGCTTTTTCTTTTTTTATATTTTTTAAATCATCTATGGAAAAATTGTATTTGGTTTTACAAAACTGACAGGTTATTTCGATTGGATTATTTTCCGCTATTATTTGATTTAATTCTTGTCTATCTAGTGCTTTTAAACCATTATAAAATCTATCTCTATTACAATCGCAATGATAATTTAAATCCATTTCTTCCACAAATTCATGGTCACCTTTGGTTATTTGATTGATTATATCTTCAGGTTTATTACCTTGATTAATTAATTCTGATACTGGTTTTAATGTATTAATATTCTTTTCGATTTTGGTTATGGTTTCATCTTTTACTCCAGGCATAACTTGTAAGATAAAACCACCACTAGCAAAGACTTGGTTATTTTCATCTACCAATACACCTAAACCTACAGATGATGGTATTTGTTCACTTTTGGCGAAATAATATGTGAAATCTTCTGCAATTTCTCCAGTTTGGATTTCGCAACTAGAAGTAAATACATCACGAATTTTTAAATCTTTAGTTACATGGATATTGCCTTTATTACCAACTACCATATTAACAGCTAATTTATCTTTATGAGAAAAATGTACATGAGGATTTTCTACAGTTCCTTTTACATTTCCTAAAGCATCAACTTTAGTAATGATTTTTCCTATTGGACCATTTCCTTCAACTCTAATGGTTAAGTATTGATCTTTAGAGTACATTGCGCCCATAATTAATGAAGTTGTTAATACTCTTCCAAAAGCCGCTGAGGCAGCTGGATAAGTATCGTGAATTTTTCTTGCTTCTTCAACTAAATTAGTTGTGTTGGCTGCATAAATTCTTACAGTACCATCAAATGCGTATGCTTTGACTAAATAGTCTCTCATTTTATCACATCCCGCTAGGTATTATAACATAAAAAATATAAAAATCTATTGTTTTGTATTTTTCAATCTATAAGATATAATATTATAGAAAGAAGTGATTTTATGCCATTTAAAATAGAAAATATACAAATAAATAATAAATGTGTTGTAGCACCAATGGCCGGTGTTACAAATTTAGCTTATAGATTAATTTTAAAAGATTTTGGGGCTGCTTTAATTTATACAGAGATGATTTCTGATAAAGGATTATTATATAAGAATAAAAATACATTAGATATGATAAAAATATTGGATGAAAACAGGCCGATAGCTTTACAGTTATTTGGGTCAGAAGTAAAATCTATGGTTGAAGCTGCTAAATATATTGATAAATATTCTAATGCCGATATAATTGATATTAATATGGGTTGTCCGGTGACTAAGGTAGTAAAATCAGGGGCAGGAAGTGCTTTAATGAAAACTCCAAAATTGGCATTTAAAATTGTTAAGGAAATTGCAAAAAATGTTAGTAAACCAGTTAGTGTAAAAATTAGAAGTGGTTGGGATCATAACAATATAAATGCTGTTAGTTTCGCAAAAGGTTTAGAAAATTCAGGAGCTAGTTTAATTGCAGTTCATGGTAGAACAAGAAGTGATATGTATAGTGGAATTGTTAATTTAGATATAATAAAACAAGTTAAAGAAGCTGTAAATATACCTGTAATAGGAAACGGAGATATTAAATCACCAGAAGATGCAAAAAAAATGCTTGATTACACTAATGTTGATGCAATTATGATTGGCAGAGGGATCTTAGGGAATCCTTGGTTGGTTAAACAAATAGTTGATTATTTAGAAAAAGGAGAATATGAAAAAGATATCTCTTATTTTGAAAGAAAAGCATATTTAGAAAAACATTTAAATCATTTAATTAAACTAAAAGGAGAAAAGATTGCAGTATTAGAAATGCGGAGTCATGGTGCTTGGTATTTAAAAGGGCTACCTGGTGCTAGCAAAATTAAAAATTTAATTGTAAATTGCAATACAGTTGAAGAAATTAAAGCTGTTATAAATAATTATTTTAAAACCCTAAAATAATAACCCGTTAATATAACGGATTATTTTTTTATTATGAATTCCTTATATTGATTTATTTCTTTTTCTGATAATTTAACTCTAATTCTTATGCCTTTATTTTCGTATTTTGAAAATATTATACTTTTATTATCTTTAAAGGAAGAATATATATCTCCTTTGTCAAAAGGTAATAATAACTCTATTTCAGTAGATTTTTGTTCAATTTTTATATTTATTAACTCTAATAGTTTATCAATATTTATTTGCTTTTCAGCACTAATGAAGATTGAGTTTTCTGTTTCAACAATGGGTAAATTATCAATTAAATCAATTTTATTATAAACATATATAACAGGGATATTGTCTGCATTTATTTCTTTAAGTACATTTTTAACAGTTTTAATTTGTGAATCATAATTTTTATTAGATACATCAATAACATGTATTAATAAATCTGCTTCAGAAATTTCTTCAAGGGTAGACTTAAAGGCTTCTATTAGATTATGTGGTAGTTTTTTAATAAAACCAACTGTGTCAGTTAATAAGAAGTTTTTTAAGTTATCCAGGGTAATTTTTTTGGTTTTAGTTTCTAAAGTTGCGAATAACATATTTTTTCTAAATGCATATGATTCATCATGGTGAGTAGAATAATCAATAATTGCATTCATTAAAGTAGATTTGCCTGAGTTTGTATAACCTGTTAGAGCAACTATAGGAATATTTGTACTTTTTCTATTTTTACGTTGATGTCGCCTTATTTCAACAATAGATTTTAAGTCTTTTTTTAGTTTGGTAATTTTATTTCGCAATAATCTTCGATTTAATTCTAGTTTTTGCTCCCCAGGTCCTTTTGAGCCAGTACCTGATCTTTGCCTTGATAAAGATTTATTCATACCAATGATTCTTGGCAACATATATTCAGACTGGGCTAATTCAACTTGTAATTTTGCTTCAGTTGTTTTGGCTCTTCTTGCAAAAATATCTAAAATAAGAACGGTTCTATCAATTACTTTTATTTCTAGTGCTTCTTCTAGATTCCTTATTTGACTTGGGCTTAGTTCATCATTAAATATTACTAAATCAGGTTCGTATAGATTTATTAAATCTTTTAACTCTTCAACTTTACCTTCACCAATATAATATTTAATTGAAGGTGTATCTTTATTTTGAGTTATTTTATCTTGGATTTTAATATGGCAAGCTTTAGCTAAGTTTTCTAGTTCGACCATAGAATCATGAAATTCAGGATTATTATTTAAGTTTAGTCCAATTATAATTGCTTTTTCCATTCTTCACCTCACAGTTATTATACTATATTATTTGCTAGTTTTAAATGTTTATGTATTAAAATATGATATAATTTATCTTGTCATTATGATATAATACAAATGCAAATATTTGAGGTGATAGCTTGAAAAAAATGTTAATTATTCTATTTTGGTTTAAAACAAAGTTAATTTTTATTAAAAATAAAATAAAAAAACTTTTTGATGATAAAGTATTTAATAGTAAAGTTAATACAATTAAATTTATCGCTTTATTGCTTTTTACTGTTTTATTTTTAATTCAAATATATATAATTATTTTTAATAATAGTTTTTATAATAATATGTCTGATGATATTGTCCAATATTTTGTGATTATGGAAGGTTTTATTCGTTCAATTAAAGAAGGAAGCGTGTCTTTTTTTGATTTGAATAACTATTTTGGTGCTTCAATTTTTTCTAACCTTTATTATATTCCCTTTGATATATTTACCTTTTTGACGCTAGTTCTTAGTTTTGTTATGCCAATTGCTTTAGCAATTTCTTCTACTGAGTTAATAAAAATTATAGCTGGTGTGGTTTTATTTGGTATTTATTTGGCTTTAAAAGATTATAAGACTCGGACAATTTTCTGGGCTAGTTTAATCTATTTTGTTAATGGTGGTACAGTTAGTTTTATGAATTTTCCTGCATTTTTATCTTTAACTGTTTACTTGCCTTTAGCGTTAATTGTTATTCATTATTTTTTCAAAAAGAAATATTGGATTGTTCCTTTATTTGTTTTAGGAGCGGTTTTTTATAATTTCTATCTAGCATATATGTTATTAGCTTTTACTGCCTTTGCTTTTTTGATTGAGTACTTTAAATCAAGAGAGTTTAAAATTGGTGATTTCTTATTTGAAGGAATCAAGTTTTTATTACTTATATTATTAGGAGTAATGATGTCTTCGGTGATATTATTGCCCGCAATAACATTTATATCAGAGGAAACAGCGAGAACAACTGTTACTTTTGATCCATGGATAGTAAACTTGAAATTTGTTGAGTTAAAGCTATTTCCACCTGAAGTATATATTAGATATTTTGCAAAATTATTTGCGCCACATCGACCAGTTAGTTTCAGAGGTTTTATTGGAGATTATAAAATAGAACATGTTTCTACATATATAACTTTAATAGGCTTTGTTTTAATGCTTTATGTTTTCTTTATTAAGGATAAAGTAGCTAGAGTCTATAAGTTTGTATTTTTGTTTTTATTTATATTTATGTTATTTCCTATTTTTTCAAGTATTTTATCTGGAACAGTTATTATGAATGGATTTTCTAGCGATATTGAGTCTGCTTATCCTTACAATCGTTGGTTAGATATGGTTCCGATTATTATGGTTATGATTATTGCCTATGTTATTGATAAACATGATTTTAAAACCTTTAAGCGTAAATACTTTTTAGTTAGCGGTGCCTTTTCGTTATTATTGGGCGGAGCTATTCTATTTTATTATTTTAAATATGTAAATCAAGATTATTTAGAAGCGAGTTTAGGTGAAAATTGGAAATTTGTTTATAATGTTTTAACCGCAGATAAAATTTTGATGATGATTGCTCTTGGTTTATTAGTTATAGGCTTAATTTTTGTGGCTTTCAAAAAGTATAATATTTTAAAACCATTAATTTTTATTGAAGTTGTTATAGCGGTTGGTTATATTTTTACTAGTGGTTTAAGTTCAATTAATAAATTAGATACTTTTAATGAGATGAACGATATTAATAATTTTATAAATGAAAATATTCCTGAAGAAGAGTTTACTCGGGTTTATGTTGATATGGAAAAGTTTAATATTCAAGAAAAAAATTACAATCAAATGACTTCATATCCGACAAATACTAGAATTTTTCATTCTTGGTCTGATTCTGAAACTAATGATTTAGCTAATTTAATGTTTTATGCAAATGAAACACAATCCAAAAGTAAAATGAATTATTATAGTTATTATTTAAGTGCCTTTTTAGGGTATAAATATTTATTAACTGATAATTCTGAAAATACTTTTGATAATACAGATGGATTCGAGTTATTAGTCGAAACTTCTGATTATAAGCTTTATAATTTAGAATATACTGATAATTTTTACATCCATGATAGTTATTTAACCTACGATGATTTTAAATATTTTAATCGACGTAATCCCCAAATTATTTCTGAACGAATATTTTTAATGGCAGCGATTATCGATAATGATAGGTATAGCTTAAGAGAATATAACTTTGATTATCTTACTCAAGAAGAAATAGTCTTTAAGAATGAAAAAGGCAGTTTGCCAAATTTTAAAGCTTTAGAAGTAAGTTATCAAGAAAATACTCAAGGATTGGATTCGGCCTTAAAAGATTATTATGTTTATGAAAATTTGGAAATTGATTATTCTAGTGGAAAGATAACTTTAAGAGATAATACCAATGATTTAGAAAGTTATGGAGAAGTCTTCTATTTAAATTCTAATGACGAGAAAAAAAGTTGTGAAATATCTACATATATAGATAAACAATCTTCAAAGGAGTATACTGATATTTCTTGTGGACAGTTTTTCTATCCGATTGAAAAAATTTATGTAGAAAAAACTGATGATTTTACAGAAGTTCCTGAATATATTAAAAGATTAGAAAGAGCTATATCAAGATCATCTTATTTGGTTTACGATATTATTGATTTAGATATTGATTATAGTAATGAATTATTATTTTTTGATTTCACATCAGAAGAAATAGAAAAAAGTTTTATTGTTAATGAAGAAGGAGAAGAAATTTATTCAATAAATGGGTTATTTTTTCCAAAATCTAAACCTGAAAGAATTTATATTTTTAAAAATAGTGACTTATATAAGCGTGATGATTTATTTGATTTAAATTTAAACTATACAATTACTGACAGACTTAATACAGATGACATATCAAATTCAATTGATGTAGACAATAAAAATCTACAAATTAAAAATGGTAAAATTAATTTAAGTTATGATTATGAGACTCCTTCAGAAGGAAATCAAATAGTAATAATTCCAGTTACATATTCTGATGATTTGGAATTCACAAGCGCACAAAAATATGATAAAATAAGTGTTAGTGGTGGTTTTTTAGGGATTATTATTCCTGAAGGAACTGAAACTGTTGATATTAGTTTAACTTTTATTCCAAAAAACATTGTTAATGGTGGGCATTTATCATTGGCAGGAATTTTGATATATTTAACAATTTGCAGTATGCCTGTTATAAAAAAACGGTTAAAACGGAGAGATTAGTATGAAAAAAGCAAGGGTAATTGTCCCAGCATTCAATGAAGAAGAAAATATTGCTTTATTTTATGAAGAGGCAAAAAAATATTTAGTGTATGATGACATAGAATTTGAAATTTTATTTGTTAATGATGGTTCAAAAGATAATACTTTAGCAGAAATAAAAAAATTGACTAATACAGAAATTCCTGTAAAATATATTTCTTTATCGCGCAATTTTGGTAAAGAAGCAGCTATGCATGCGGGGTTAGAGAACTCTAAGGATAAAGATTTTATTATAATTATTGATTGTGATCTCCAACAACCTCCTTCATTAATTACTGATATGGTTAAATATTATCGCGAAGGGTATAAAATAGTTTATACTAAATCAAAATCAAGAGATAGAGAACCAAAATTAAGAAAGTTCTTTGCTAATTGGTTTTATCGCATTTATAATGTTTATACTGAAAGACCTTTAGTCAACGGTGCTAAAGATTACCAACTTATGGATAAAGAAGTAGTCGAAGCTTTTTTAAAACTAGGAGATAATAACCGTTTTGTTAAGGGGATTTTATCTTGGGTTGGTTATAAACGAAAATGTATTGAATTTACTTTTGAGTCACGTAAACACGGTAAAAGTTCATGGAGTTTTTATTCATTATTAAAATATGCTTTTAATGGAATGAATCAATTTTCTACAATATTATTAGTTTTACCAGTAATCAATTTTTTATTAGGGATTTTAGTATTAATAGCTGATATAACCTTATATATACTTTCTATTTTTACTTTAACTACATTTATTATTGCTTTACATTTAGCATTTATATGGATTGGCATTAGTATTTTTAGTTATATAGTTATTTATTTACTTTATCAAAATCGTAAACAAGTAATGCATAGACCAATTTACTTAGTTGAAGAAGCTTCGGAGGATTTACAGATTGAATAAACTTTGGGTATTTATTAGAGATAACTTTTTGACAAAAAAATTTATTACTTTTGGGTTTATTGGCGTTTTTAATACACTTATTCATATGTTGGTTTATGGGGTTTTTTATACCGATTTTAGTGCTGGGGCTTTTTTATCAAATGTATTTGCTTTTATTATAGCTTCAACCTTTTCTTATTTTGCTAATGCATATATTACTTTTAAACCTAAAAATAAATCTGCTACACAATTTAGCGCTGTAGTTTTTGTGTTTTTATCAAGATTATTAATAAGTAGTCTATTGGCTCAATTTTTTGATTATGCAGTACTAAATTGGTTAGAGATAGATTATTCTATTTATCCATTAGCTAAATATATAGCACCTTTCTTGGCTTCAGCCTTATTAATACCACTTGCATTTTTATCACTAGATGTTGTGTTTAAAAGAACAAGTGACTTAAAAGATCGTAAAGATAAAGAATAAAAGGATGTGATTATTTTGAATGAATTTTTTATTATAGTTTTTATTACCTTTTTATATAGTATATTTATTTTAAATTTAAGAATTAAAGTAGAAGCTAAAAAAATTAGATCTTTAAAATTATTATTATTATTATTAATAGTTTTTTCAATAATTGCATTTGTTAATTCTTTATCAACGGTAGAGGGTTTTATTTTATATTTCGAAATTATGGCATTAGTTTTGTTGATGGTTGTAATAATTATGACTTATTACAATGAATTAAAACAAATAATGAAAAAACTTAATTTTTCCAGCGATGGATCAAAACCAAATTTAATCGATAATGAATTAGCTTCTAATTTAAGTCAAGCAGTGGATTATTTATCAAAAAGAAAAATTGGGGCATTAATTACTATAGAAAGAAACATTAGTCTTACTAATATTATTGATAGAGCCTTAATGTTAAATGCTGATGTTTCAAAAGAACTGCTAACATCGATTTTTATTCCTTCAACTCCTTTGCATGATGGTGCTGTAATTATAAGAAACAATAAAATATTATGTGCTAAAGCTTATTTTCCTGCTTCTGATCGAAATGATTTACCAATGAACTACGGAACTAGGCATAGGGCCGCTTTAGGTATTAGTGAACAAAGTGATGCTTTTACTATTGTTGTATCTGAAGAAACTGGTAGAGTTAGTATTACAGTTGATGGAAAGATGGAATATAATTTAACAAAAGAAGCTCTTAATTTATATTTAGAGAATATATTAAAGATTAATTAAAGCGCTATGCGCTTTTTTTAATATTATAGAATTTTACTTCTCTATATGATATAATTTGCATGGAGAATAAGGAGTTTTACTATGAAAAATTATGATTGTATAATTATAGGAAATGATCTATATGCGCTAACAGTTGCGCTCTTTTTATCGCGTAAAATGCGCAAAATTTTACTTATTGAAAATCCTTCTCCTTATATTGAAACCAAAGAAAGAAAAACAATTACAATTGATAAAGAAAAATATAATTTTAATTATAGTTCTGATAATGTAATCACTGGTCTTAATGAAAACGGTTTATTAAATGAGTTTTTAGATAATTTAGGCTTATTATATGAATTAGACTTTGATGAAATACAAGAAGAAGTTATATTTGATAAAGACATGCGAAAAAAATATCGAAAAACAAATTTTAAGGATTTTAAAATATATTTAATGAGATATTATCCTAAATCAATAAAAAGCATTAATAGATTTTTTGCGGATTTAGAAAGACATTATCAAAACTATACTGAACAATATTTGAATTTACTACATAATAATGATTATACATTAACCTCGCTTATGATAGAATGGGGAGATTATAGTCTAAATGAATTATTAAACAAATATTTTGATGATGAAAAATTAATTAATGAGTTTAGGCTAAATAATTTTATTAATGGATTAAATAGTAATGAAGTAGGCGCTTATAATTTCTTTGCAAATTATTTTGTTGGATTAAAAACAGGTTTTTTTAATCTGAATACTTCTGTTACTAATTTAAGAAATAAAATCACAAAAAAAATAAAAACCTCAAATAAGAATTCAATTATTAAAACAAAAATTACAAGTTTTAAGGTTAATAAACAAAAAATTGAATATATTGAGGATAGTAAAGGTAAGCAATATTCAGCTAAATACTTTTTTGTAAGTGACCAACCAATAGAATTTTATAATGATTATTTTACGAATCTTGAATCAGATTTAGAACAAATAAATAAATTTTATCCAAATTTAGAGACTAATATTTATAAAAGAACAATGTATTTTGTTGTGGATTGTAAATTAGAAGATTGCGGTATAACTGATTTATATTACTATATTAATAATAATGAAGGCTATAATGAGAAAATAATTAGATTGTTTAACTATAGCCTAGCAAATAATAATCAAGATAAAGATTATGGTATGTTATGTTTAGATTTCTCTTATAATATTGAAACTGGTTTTAAAGAAGAAAATCTGATTGAAAGACTTTACTCAGCTTTTCCCAAATTAAAGAAAAAAGCAATAAAAGTTAGTTATGGCAAAGAAAAACCATACTTATCAATGATTAGAGACGAAAAGATTAGAAAAAACTTTTCTATAAACGAACTAATAGATTATGAAAGTCTAAATCATATTAACATCTTTGAAAATCTATATATTGGTGGAGATTTTATTCGACCTGAATCAGGCTTTTATGGCAAAATTCATCAAGCAATAACTACTGGTGATAAGATTGAGGACTTCTTATACTTTAAAGATAAAGAGGATGAAGACTTTTATTATTCTAATGATGAAGTAATGATGATGCTAAGACAAAATTATGATTATTCATATTTTGGTAAAAAAGAGATTCATATTAACTTCCATATTGGGAAAAATATTTACTTCTTTAGAATGAAAGCTAAAAATATTGTTATACATAGAGGAAAATATAATAGTCCTGATTTATCAAT
The DNA here is from genome assembly GCA_018399755.1 of Bacilli bacterium. Lineage (GTDB taxonomy): Bacteria > Bacillota_I > Bacilli_A > Izemoplasmatales > Hujiaoplasmataceae > Hujiaoplasma. The sequence goes on along the minus strand of JAGYOE010000022.1, from coordinate 647 downwards.
TTATACGACTAATGATCGATTAATTGAACTTATCTTAAAGAAAAAACCTTATAAAGAGGTTATTGAATCAGAGTTTTTTAAGTATAAAGGCGATAAAAATGTCCTTGAAAGATTTTTAAAGGCATTTGATCTAGATGATAAAAACAAACTTTCTGTAGGAGAGATATTCATAACACCTTTTAAGAATTTTGGTATGAAATTTTTTCATATAATAATTTTAGTATTTTCAATCACTGCTTTTTTGGCTAATTACTTTAAAGGCTTATATATTTATTTTCCAGCCCTATTAGTTACTTTAGCTTTAGCAATATATAAATATAAAATTATAAAAAAAATAAATGTTTTGGAATATATAATTAATTTAACATTATTTATTTTTGGGATTGTTTCGATTTTTAGCACAACTGTCAATTCTTTATATTCAGATGATATTTTATTAGCGGTTTTAGCTTTGGCGTTTTTTGGTTCTGTAATATATAACCGTCCATTTGTTAAACAATATTTTAAATTTGATTATAATCCAGAATTTGTCCAAACCAAATTATTTAGCGCAATTACTAATGGCTTAAGTTTTATTTGGGGTTTTATATTTCTTTCAATTTTATTAGGCATATATATTACAGGAGAAAGGTATGTATCAGTTCTGT
>JAGYOE010000021.1 GCA_018399755.1 Bacilli bacterium | reverse complement strand
ATTATTTAGTGAATAGTCATTACCTTTAGAATAATCATCAATAATTGAGTTATAATCAGGAATTAATTCATTGAAATTTACATTATACTTAGGTGAAAAATTTATAGATTTGATTTGGTTTATATCAGGTATTAAATTATCGTTTAACAAGCTTATATTTTCAATGGTAATATTATCACCTGTTAAATTATCCAATTCTAAGTATATAGCTTTTACAACATTATAATTATTTTCATAATTTGTAATTGAATACATGCGCTTGAAATCAAGATGATTAAAATTTTCTATTGTTCTAAAACAAAGATTTAAATTGCCGATTGGTAACTCTATATCTGTTTCATTATTATATGATAATGATAAAAAAGCATTCGCAAACTTCATTTCTAATAAGCTATTATTAAATTCTTTAAAATCTATTTTATAATAGAATAAATAATATGATTCATTTTGATAGGTTGTTTTTTTATATGCATTTTCAATCGATTGTATATTAACTTCAATTTCATTATTATCAGCTTTAATTCTGGTATCTAATATATTTTCTGGTTCAATAAAAAAACTTTTTTCTTCACTTAAAAATATCGGGATATCAATAACTTCATCTTTAGTTATTATCCTAGAATATTGTTTTTTAATTGTTAGAATATTGACTTCAGTTATATTATCATTATTATTAATTACTAGTATTATCACTGTGGTCACTATATAAGCTATGATAATAATAAAGAAAGCTTTTTTCACCTGAATCTCGCCTTTACAATCTCATAATATTCCGTTAAAACTGTAAATGTTTCCCAACCACCTTTTTTAGTTCTAATCCAGAAAAAATAATAACTTCCAACACCATTGTTTATTTCTCCGGTTCCTCTAGTAATTATTGATACATAGGTAAAAGGATCGACTTCAATATCAAACTCAAAACTTTCTTTTTTAGTTTTAACTTCAGTTTGAGTTATACTAGCTTTTATATTCGCATCAACTGAACCTTTAAATTTTTTATTCTTCCCTGAACCAGATACTTTTATTCCTCCTGAAGCTGATATTTGTTTTTTTGTTTCCTCTTTTGTTTCTAAATCAATTTCATATTCAATTGGTGTTAGTCCAGTATTAAAGATTTTAATTTTCGTTTCAGCAATAAATTCTAAGTCTTCATTTTTATTTGCTACACAAATTCGCCATCCAAACATTTTACGTCGTTTTGTTTTTCGGTAATACTTATTATAATCTGATGAACTAAATTCTTTTAATAAATCTACCGAATCATCTTCAAAAATAATTTCTTGGTAATTAGTGTATTCTTCAGCACTAACACTTGTTAGATTAATTGCTATTATTACACTCATTAATCCAATTAATAATAATTTTTTCATTAAAAAACCTCCTCTTTTACTTAAATAGTACAAAAGAGAAGGTAAATTTCTTTAATTTTATTCTAAAGGATTTTCTTTAAAATAATTCATTGCATCTTCATAGCCTAAATCAAATCTTATTTGTGCTTGATCGTTTTCAAAGTTTAAAACAGCACCTAATGATTTTTTATGTTTAATCTCTATTAATTTAATTCCAGGAAATTTTTTAGGATTATAACGTAGTAGTCTTTGTAAATTTACAATGATAATTGTATCGCAGCCAGCATCAACTAAGGGTTTAATAGGAATATTATCATATAACCCTCCGTCAAAAAATTGTTTTCCATCTAGATTAACTGGTGGAAAGATAAATGGAATTGAACAAGAAGCGATAATTTGTTTGTTAATATCTTTTGATTTTTGTTTGTGAAGTGGAGAATATATTACTTTATTCTCACCGCGTATATAATGTTTAAATGAGGATTTTAAAATTCCTAAAGTGCCTTCATCAGTCAAACCAGCTGGACTTAAGGTAATAAAAACTAGCTTTTCTCTAAGTTTATCATGTTCTAATTTTTCATCTAACATTTTTTCTAATGATTTTATATCAGTAACACCTTTTTTTATAATAGAAAATTCTCTAGTACGAATTTTTTTCATTAAAGACTCAACAAATTTCACTTTTTCTTTAGGAAATTTAACCCAGATATCTTTCACTTCCTCAATTGGTTTAGTTGCTAGTAAACTAGCATTAACTGAACCAATACTAGTGCCTGAAAAAGCATAAACTTGTTCAAAATAACCCAATTCATCTAAAGCTTTACATACACCAACTTGATAAGCTCCTCGAGCTCCACCACCAGAAAAACACAAACCTAATCTTTTCATAATTTACCCCACTAATACATTAACTTTTTATTATTTTGATAACTAGCTTTAATTTTCCCGCCACCTAAACATATCTCCCCATCATAAAATACAGCAGCTTGTCCTGGAGTAACGGCTCTTATAGGATGATTTGCGATTACTTCTAAAACATCTTTATCAATCCATTTTATTATAACTGTGTTATCTTTTTGTCTATATCTAAACTTAGCAAGACATTCTAATTCATCTTTAAATTTAGTTTTACTTATCCAATTAACATCTTCAACAATAATTCTATTAGCAAAAAGATTAGGATTATTTCTTCCCTGTCCAGCAATAAGTACATTTCTTTTAATATCTTTACCTATAACAAACCAAGGAGCATTAGGATAGTTTTTATTTCCACCTATTTCTAAACCTTTTCTTTGACCAATAGTATAATACATTAACCCATCATGCGAACCAATAATATCACCATCTATTGTTTTAATATTACCTGGTTTAGAATAAATATAGTTTTTTAAAAATTCTTTAAAATTTCTTTCGCCAATAAAACAAATACCAGTTGAATCTTTTTTTTCAGCTGTAGGTAGATTTTGATCTTTTGCAATTTTTCTTACTTCTGATTTTGTTAATTCGCCAACTGGAAATAATACCTTAGCTAATTGTTCTTGTGATAAATCAGATAAAAAGTAACTTTGATCTTTATTTTTGTCTATTCCTCTAAGTAAAAAATGTTCACTATTCTTTGTTTTTCTTCTAGCATAATGTCCATAAGCAAAGAAATCCGCGCCTAATTCTTTAGCAACTTCTTGAAATCCGGCAAACTTAACGTATTTATTACATAAAATATCAGGATTAGGTGTGCGATTTTTTTTATACTCTTCGATAAAATAAGTAAAGACATTATCCCAATATTCTTTAATAAAATCATGCCGATAAAGACTAATACCTAAATGTTTAGCTATTTTTTGTGCATCAAGGTAGTCTTGTTCTTGTGGGCAGATATCATTTGGATTATTAGGGTTACCTAAAATATCGTTGTTTGCGGCTGAATCCCAGTTACGCATAAACAATCCGATTACTTCGTATCCTTGTTTTTTCAAAAGATAAGCGCTGACAGCTGAATCAACGCCACCGCTTAATCCTATTACTACTTTTTTCATTATTTTCTTTTCACATCCGCACTCATAAAAAAGTCACTATTTGCTTTTAAACCAAATCCAAACACATTTGGCCCATCTGCGCTTGCTTGTCGTTTAAACTGTGCAGCATAAAAACGTTTAAAGAAATTATCTACATAGTTTATCGCTTCTGAATCAGTTAAATCGAATAAATCATTTAACATTAATTTTATTCTAGATTTTGTATCACCACAGTAAATAAAACGATATAAAATAAAATCATTTATTTCATATTTACCTATACTCTTTTCTGTGGTTTGATTTGATTTTAACTCAGGTGTTATTGGAGTTTGAATTATTTTCCACAAAATATTAGTTATTTCTTCGTCATAAATATATTTTCCATAGTTTTCTAGCAAAAATCTTGCGGTTGTTTTTGGCACACCTGCATTAGGATTATACATTGACATTTGGTCTCCATTATAGGTTGCCCAACCCAAAGATATCTCTGATAGATCACCAGTACCAACTAATAAAGCATTATGTTTATTAGCTAAATTCATTAAGATATTTGTTCGCATTCTTGCTTGTGAGTTCTCATAGGTGATATCTTCTTTTAAATCATGATCTATAAGCTTTAAATGGTCTGTGATATGATTTTTTAAATTTATTGTATTAGATGTTACCCCTAAAGCTTCCATCAAATCTAAAGCGTTATTTTTAGTTGTATTTGATGTATGCAACCCTGGTAAAGTATAAGCATAGATATTATTTCTAGAAATACCTAAAGTATCAAAAGCTTGACAACTTACTAGTAAAGCTAAACAAGAATCAACCCCACCACTTATACCTAAGATAACTTTAGAAAGACCAAGATGATTTAATCTTTTAGCTAATGAATATTCTTGAATAGAAGTTATTTCTTTGAATTTTTGATAAGGTTTATTTTTCGGGATAAACGGCGTTTTATCTAAATGTAAACTGTATTCAAAGTCAAAGGTTTTAAATTCTGGAAACTTAATTTCTTGATAGTAATCAATATTAAGCGATTCTTTATTTATCCGTTTAAAATAATTTAATTTAGGTAAATCTAGTATTGTATCGCTAATAATAGTTTTTAATTTCAAATCAGCGTTTTCTAAAATGTTATCACCATTTTCACTAACAATATGCATAGCTTTATATACACCATCTGATGAAGACTCTGTAGGACCACTAGTTACCAAAACATAACCATTTTTAAATTTAATTGAGTCAGCTTTAACTAAATTAATTTGTTTATCAAATAAACCAACTTCATCCATTATTGCGGCTATATTAATTGTAAAATCAGCTAGGCTTTTTAAAGGATTGCTGTGATTAATATCCTGGTTTATTTCAACAGTAAAATTAACATCACTATTTGTAAATAACAAATTACCAAAAGGAACTATTTGATTAAGTATATCTAAAAAATCAATTTGACTAATTAAATCATAACCAGATTTAAACCATCGTGATTCATGATTTCCTTTTGTATTAATCAAATTAAATTTAGGTATTGCTCCAAGTATTTTATCTTTATGTATTACTAAAGCTAAGTCAACTAATTGATCATTAACTAAAAAAGGTATACCTAAAACAACTAAACCTTGATAAGTATTATTCTCTAATAATTTTTTAAGAGCTAATAGGGCATCATCTAAAAGTTCTTTTTGTAAAAATAAGTCCTTACATGAATAGCCAGTAATGGTTAATTCAGGAAAGATTGCAATATCACTGTTTATATCAGCTAAAACAGTTAAGATTTCCTTAACATTAAACTGAGGATTTGCAATTTCAATTTTTGGTGAAACTAAACTAAGATTAATAAATTTGTTATTCATTGTTTCCACCCCTATATAAATCATTTTTCATAATATAATGATAAATGTCTTCATCAACATAACTTGGATCTAAAGTCTCACGAAATAATGATGATGAAATAAATGAATTGAATTCCTCTAAAACAATAAAATTATCTTTATATTTGCTTAACAACTCATTTTTTTCTAAAAGCTTATATACATCTCTATTGTTGCGGTTAACTACAATAAAGTTAAAATCTTTTATTAGTTTTTCTGCATTAATCCATTTATGTAGATGAATTAAATTGTCAGCACCTAAAACAAAAGCTACTTTTTTATTCTCGTATTCTTTTTGGAGTCGTTTTAAACTTTTATAAGTACCTAAAAACTGATTTTCTTCCGTTTCTAATTTAGATATTTTAGCTTTATCTAAATCTTTAATTAAAATTTTAAGCATGTTTAGACGATGATTATCGGCTATTAGTGATGACTTAGAATATTTTTTTGACACAGGTAAAAAGATAAATTTTTCAACAGGTAAACTTTTTATTATTAGTTGATAAATTTCTTTATGTGCTAATGTTGGAGGATTAAAAGCTCCACCAAAAACTACTATCATCATCCACACTCCTAATATTAATATTTTATCACAATCAAAAAACATTTAAAAGCCAATTGTAAGTTTAAAAAATAAGATAATATGATATACTTATTTAGGGGGTAGATTATGAAAAAAACCGAACAATTTATAATTGATTTTGCAAAAGCAATATTAAATATTCCTTCTCCTAGCGGTTATTCAAGTAATGTCATTGAATATATTAAACAAAGAGCTAAAGATATGGGATATAATTCACGCCTAACAAAAAAGGGTAATTTAATTATCGAAGTTAAAGGTAAAGAAGATTATACAATAGGATTAAGTTCTCATGTTGATACACTTGGCGCAATGGTAAGAAGTATTAATTCTGATGGAGAACTAAAATTCACGACAATAGGTGGACCAATATGGCCAACTTTGGATGGAGAATATTGTCTTGTCCATACTCGTGATGGCAAAGACTTTACAGGTACTTTTTTATCAAATTCGCCATCAAGTCATGTATATAAAGAAGCTAATTCACAAAAAAGAAATCCCGATAATATGATTGTTAGAATTGATGAAGTTGTTAAAAACAAAAAAGATGTTGAAAAACTAGGTATTTTCCCTGGTGATTTTATCTTTTTTGATCCAAAAACCACTGTAACAAAATCAGGGTTTATTAAAAGCCGTTTTTTAGATGATAAAATCTCAGTTGCAATTATTTTTGGGTTATTAAATCATCTTAAACAAGAAAATATCACACCTAAATATAACTTAAAAGTAATCATTAGTACTTATGAAGAAGTTGGACATGGCGCTTCTTTTATTCCTGAATTAGATGAATTAATTGCGGTAGATATGGGTTGTATTGGTGAAGATTTATCATGTACAGAATTTGATGTATCAATTTGCGCAAAGGATTCAAGCGGGCCTTATGATTATGATATTGTAACAAAATTAGTGAATATTTCTAAAGAAAACAAACTAAATTTTGTGACTGATATCTATCCGTTTTATGGTTCTGATGTTTCAGCCGCCTATCGAGGTGGTACTGATTTCCGTGGCGGTTTAATTGGCCCCGGGGTACACGCTTCACACGGAATGGAAAGAACCCATATAGATGCATTAACTAGCACTTTTAAATTATTGTTAAATTATATAACCAAATAGAAAAAGCCTAAATATAGGCTTTTTTTTAATGTTGATTAATAAAATCAGTAAAGTCGTTTGGTAAGTCAATTTTAATATTCATCTGTTCTTCAGATATTGGCTGCATAAACTTAGCTTGATAGCTATGCAATAAAATTCTTTTTACATTGTATTTATTTTTATTGTAATATTTATCACCAACTATTGGAGAATCAAAATAAGCAAAATGAACTTTTATTTGATGAGTCAATTTATTTTTAACTTCAATATCTAATAGTGAAAAATCACCAAATTCTTTTTCAACCTTATATTTGGTTTCACATTCTTTACCATCTTCACTAACTTCTCTTAAACTAGAATCTTTTTTTCTTGATATTGGTAGAGGAATTACAAAGTTCTTCTCTGGTAGTTTACCATCAACAATTGCTTTATAGAAAAAGATTACTTCATTATTAACTTTTTCACTTAGTAAAAACTTAATAAATCGGTGTTTTGCAAGCACAACTAAACCAGAATTATCTTTGTCCAAGCGATTGATAAAATGTAATTTCGCGTTAATATTATTCTTTTTATAATAATCAACTATTGCATTTGCTAAAGTTTTTTCAGGATGTTTTTTAGAAACCATTTGTCGCATATTAGCTGGTTTATTAACGATTAGTAGTTGCTCATCTTCATAAACTATATCTAATTTATAAGCTTGAGGTTTAATCTCGTCAATAACTTCATCTTTAATGTGAAAGTGAATTTTATCACCTTTTTTTACAGTTTCTTTTCTTGATTTAATTTTATTATTAACAAAGATTTTATAATATTTTTCATCACGTTCTAGTATTTTAACCGGGATGTGATTTTCTTTAATAAACCTTTGAATTGTTTCTGGTTTTTTTACTCGATAAATTAATTCCATATATTGCTCTATAATTAATAGTTATTAATTATAAATTCCTTCTTTCTTTCATTTATTTACTATTACAAATTATACCATAGAATGCTAGTTATGCCAATCTTTATTCGTCTTATAGTATTGTTTTATTGTTTTTGTTTTGCTTCTTCTATCCGAATAAATTTATTGTATAGCTTTCTAATTAAATCATGATTAAAAGGAAAATCACGTTTATCGATTCTACTTCGTAAATGCAGGGTCTCTTTTGCTAGTATATTGGTTAAACGATTACTATAGTTCATTTTCTTTGAATGAGTTTTAAACTCATATATATCTACTACCCTATATGAAAAATCACCATCAACTCGTAAATCTAAGTCATAATCTATATATTTAATCGCTTCATCATCAATTAAAACAGGTGAAGCTAAATTACAATAAAACGTTATTTTTTTACGTTTTAAAATCGCAATAATATTATACCAGTGATCTTTAAAGAAAAAAGAAACTGAAGGTTCTCTAGTATGCCAATATCGTCCATTAGCTTCAACAACCCTCGTGTGTTTATTAGCTACAACAATGTATTTATCATTGTTTTCAATAATTGTTTCATTTTTCCATATTCTATGTAAAGTTTTATCATGTTTATAACTGTGAATTATTATGTTATCTCCAACGTTAAATTCCATTATCTCACCCATCCTTTGTAAGCCAATCTTCACCTTTTAAACTATCAGGTTCAGTTTTAGATAGATTGGGATAATTTAATTGTCCTAATACTTCATAAATTAAAATAGCTACGGTATTGGCAAGATTTAAAGATCTAATTTTATCATTCATAGGAAGTCTGATACATCTATTTAAGTGTTCTCTTAATATTTCTTTAGGAATACCAGTTGATTCTCTACCAAAAATTAAATAGATATCCTTATTAAATAATTTAAAATCAAATTGTCTAGGTGGAGTTTTTCCATATCTAGTAATAAAGAAAAATTCACCGGTATTTTTAGTCAAAAAATCTTGATAATCTTCATAAACAAAATAATTAACATTAGTTAAATAATTAACTGCTTCACGTTTTAAGTATTTGGGATTAAGTTTAAAGCCAATTGGTTTAATAATATGTAAAATAACATCAGTCCCTGCACAAGTACGCATAATATTAGCTGTGTTTTGAGGGATTTCTGGTTGATATAATACTACATTAATTTTCATTTTTTCATCAACCTATGTAGTTTTTTCTTTTCAATTTCAATTTTTTGTTTATATTTTTTCTTATATCCAGGTTTAACTTTTTTTGATTTTCTAACTTTAGATTTAGCTAAACGATCAATTTTTGTTTCATTGATTTTGCGTTTATTGCGTTTATCTCTAACATTAGCATCAACAATTTGTGAATCTTTGATATCCTTGTAGCTAGCATTTATTCCTTTAGTTTCTAATTTATCTAAATATTGATTATCTTTAAAATCATAGATTGAGATACATTTACCATCCATATCAACTCTACCAGTTCTTCCACTACGATGAATATAGAACTCAATATCTCTTGGCAAATCATAATTAATTATATGTGATACACCAATAATATCTATTCCTCTAGCTAATATATCAGTCGCAACTATATATTGAAATTCTAAATTATTAATTCGTTTTATTAGTTGTTTGCGTTTCCTATAAGGAATAGTTCCATGAAACATCATAACATTTTCTTGTTTTTGTAAGAGAAATTGATTGACTTCTTCAACACTTTCTTTAGTATTACAAAAAATAATTGCTAGATATGGGTTGATTGCTTCGGTTATTTCCTTTAAAACATCTAATTTATTTCTTTCTCTTGATTTGATAAAATAATGGTCGATATTTAAATTAGAAATTTCCGATGGATGAACATTAATTACAACTGGATTCTTTAAGTATTTTCCTAAGAATGGTTGTAAGTGTTCAGGAATTGTTGCGGAAAAAACCATAAATTTAGCTGTTTGGGCTATACTGGCAAGATTATTAACTACCTCAATAAAGTCATTTCCTATAGTCATATCAGCTTCATCAATAATAAAATACTTTACTTTATGGATTTTTAGTGCATTTTCTTTAAAGACCAAATCATGAATTCTTCCTGGAGTGCCAATTAATATATCAGGTTGTCTTGAAGTTAGTTTATTAACAGCTTGGTCTCGATCAATTCCGCCTGTTATTAAGTCAACTTTAATTTCCTTAGGTGAAACAGCGGTTAATTCTCGTAAAAATTTATTAATTTGATTAGCTAATTCTCTTGTTGGTGCAAGAATAATCGCTTGACAATCATTACTAAATTCATCAAGATTATCTAAAATTGACAATAAATATGCATGAGTTTTGCCAGAACCAGTCTTTGCTTCAACTATTAAATTACGGTTTTGTTTATCTAGTTCATAAACTTTTTCTTGGACTTCGGTTAATTCCTTAAAATTAATCTTTTCCAAGGCTTGATTTAAATACTTCTTTCTAAATTTTTTCATAAGCTACCTCTTTGTAAAAATCTCATAACTATTATATAATATAAAAGAATTAAAGTAAATCAATACGAGGTAATTTATGATTGTAAAAGATATTAGACCAAGAGGCTTTTGTAAAGGCGTGTACTTTGCGATTGAAAAAGTAAAAGAAATTTTAAATTCAAAAGAATATCCTAAACCAATTTATGTTTTAGGATATATTGTTCATAATAAATTTGTTGTTGAAGAATTAAAGGCTTTAGGAGCTATAACCTTAGATGATTTAACTAAATCTAGATTAGAATTAATCGATGATATTAATTCTGGGACAATTGTAATTTCTGCTCATGGAACTCCAATCGATGTGATTGATAAAATTAAAGCTAAAGGCTTAACTTTAGTTGATGCGACATGTAAAGATGTTTATATAACTCATGATTTAATTAAAGAATATTTAAAAAAAGACTATGATATTATTTATATAGGCAAAAAAAATCACCCAGAAACTAATGCATCTTTATCTTTAGGTAAAAATATCTACCTTGTAGAAACAATTAAAGACATTGAAACTATAAAGACTGATAAGAAAATTTTTGTGACTAATCAAACTACTTTTTCAATTAAGGATATTCTTCCTATTCATGAAGCAATTAAAATGAAATTCCCAAACGCAATAATTACCGAAGAAATTTGTAATGCAACTAGATTAAGACAAAATGCAATTATCAAAGCGAATAGTGATGTTGATTTATGTTATATAGTTGGTGATAAGCGCTCAAATAATTCTCTTAATTTAGTTAAAATAAGCGAGAAATTCACCAAAACAAAAACATTGCTAATTCAGTCGGTTAAAGATATTAAAGAAAGTGACATAAAAGCAATAAGAGTTGTGAGTGTTTCATCAGGAGCTTCTACTCCTGAATATTTGACAAAAGCAGTTATTGATTTTTTAGATAATTACCAGAGTTAAATTAACACTTTATTTTTTGTGTGTTTTAGTTTATAATGTTAAATACAGAGAATAATTGAGGTGAAGTATATGGCTAAAAAACAAAATGAAGCTAAAGAGGAAATTAGAACCTATAATCCTACTAAGTCAAAGTTTGGTAAAATTGTATTATTAATCTTAGCTGTTGGGATGTTTTTGGGTATTTTAATCGCAGCTATTGTATCAATGGTTCAAGTTTTAATCGGATAAAAAAACACTTCAAAACTGAAGTGTCTAATTGGTTAAGTTAATCTTAACCTTTTTTTTATGGGTTAATTAATAATTCTTTAGCAATTGATCTAGCTGAATCGGTTACTTCTTCAGCACTAACCATTTTAGCAATCTCTTCAACTCTTTCATCATAACTAAGATATTTAACCTTAATTTTAGTTTTATTATTTACTACTTCTTTTCTAATAGCTATATGATTTGTCCCTTGAGCGACGACTTGAGGAATATGAGTAATTGATATTACTTGTGCAATTTTAGCTGTTTCAGCTATTTTTCTAGCAATTTGTTTAGCAATATAACCACTAATACCAGTATCAATTTCATCAAAGATAATTGTTGGAATTCTTTGCGATGAAGCAAAAATAGTTTTAAAAGTCAACATTACTCGACTCATTTCTCCACCACTAGCTGTTTTAGCTAGTGATTTAAGTGGTTCACCTTTGTTTGTCGAAATTAAAAATTCTAAATTATCTACTCCATCCATCTTAAAAATGCTATCATCAAATTTATCATTAAAGCCAGGTTCATTAAACTCAATAGCGAAGTCTGCATGTTTTATTTCAAGTTCTTGTAAGGTTTTTATAATTTCAGTTGTGACCTTTTTGGCAATAGTTTTTCTTAGTTCGGTTAGTTGTTTGGCTTCAGTAACTAAAATATTGTAAGTATTTGCTAGTTTATCTTCTCTAATTTTAATTAATTCATCAAAGTTTTCTATCTCATTAATTGAAGCTTTTAAATAGTCTTGGTATTCAATTAATTCTGAGATATTTTTTTTATACTTTTTTTGAATTTTCTCTAATTCGTTAATTCGCGAATTCATCGTTTCTAGTTCATTAGGATCATAATCAAGCGTTTCTTGTTTAGATTCAATTGTATTTTTAATATCATCAAGTTCATAATAGATATTATTAATCCTAGTCGATAACTCTTGAAAATCTTTTGATGTTTTTGCAATTTCATCAATATCAGATTTTACAGTATATAAATTATCTAAAATTCCTTGTTCATCAATTAAGGCAAAACTCTCTTGTAAGTTAAAATTAATTTTATCGATATTATCTAAGACATTTACTTTTTCGATTAATTGTTCTAACTCATTTTCTGATAAAGCTAAAGTTTTTAATTCATCTAATTGATATTCAAAAAGATCTAGTTGTTCTAGATTTTTTTCTTTTTTTGAAACTAAACTTTTATATTCAGAATAGGCTTTTTTATATTCAGCTAACTTTTCTTGATAATTAGATAAATACTGTTTAACTTTATCTTTGCGAAAATTATCAATAAGATTAAGATAATTTTCAGGGTTAATTAATTGATTGTTATCAAATTGAGAATGAATATCAGCTAAATACATTGCTAAATCATTAACAGTTTTTAGCGTAGTTCTTTGATTATTAATTTTTATTATATTTTGGTTATCCTTTGATAATATTCTTGTTATTTCTATTTCGCTATCATAATCTAGGTGATTATAGTCTAAGATGTTCTTTACTTCTTGACTTTCAATTGTAAAAATCCCGCTAATTATTGCATCATTAGCACTAGATCTTATCATTGTTTTATCTGCTCTTTCACCAAGCAATAGACTTATTGCATCAATTATAATACTTTTACCAGCCCCTGTTTCTCCGGTTAAAACAGTCATACCACCATAAAAGTCCAATTTGATATCATCAATTATCGCAAAATTTTTAATAGTAATCTTTTTTAACAAACTATTCACCTACTCTTATTTTAGTATCGTCTTTATTATGCTTTCTTCGTCTAAATTATATTTCTGATAAATCTTATCTTGGGCACCATGATCAATAAATTCATCAGGTAATCCTAATATTTTAATATCTAAATGTTTATCATTTTCTGCTAAGTATTCTAAAATTGAAGACCCCAGTCCGCTAATTTTAGTAACATCTTCTAAAACATATGTTTTCTTATTTAAAGATATGATTTTATCGATTGTAATTGTATCCATAGGTTTAATAAACATTGCATTATATAAATTAATTCTTAATTTATGCTTTTTAATATAATTATGCATTCTTGTAAAATTATCACCATAACATATAAGATTAACATCACCATCTTGGTTAAATTCTTTCCAAGTTGGTTTTGTAATTGCTTGATATTTATTAAATGAAGTATTTTTTACTAAGTTACGTGAATACCTGATAGCTACTGATTTATCAGTATATTTAAAGGCATAATCTAATAGTTGCCAAGCTTCTTCTTTATTTGAAGGTTGGATAATTTCTATATTAGGAATATGTTTTAAAAAGGCAATATCATAGATTCCTTGATGAGTATCCCCATCACCACCAACAATACCCGCTCTATCTATTCCTAAGATAACCTTTAATTTTTGTCTAGTTAAATCATGAACTACTTGATCATAAGCTCGTTGTAAAAAAGAAGAATAAATCGGTAAAAATATATCAAACTCCTCTGAAAGAGCAGCTGAAAAACAAACGGAAAATGCTTCACAAATACCAACGTCAATTATTTTTTCAGGAAAATCTTTTTGAAATCTTTGTAGGCCAGAACCAACAATCATAGCTGGTACTATAACTTTAAGTTTGTCATTTATCTCGGCTTGATTATAGATATACTCACTAATAATATTACTCCATGTAAGGTAATTTTCTTTATTTTTGCTAATTAAATTACCGTTTACTCTATCAAAAGGTCCAACACCATGCCAACTACCATCAATATCGGTTTCAGCAGGTAAATAGCCTTTTCCCTTGGTTGTTACAAAATGCAAGACAATAGGTTTATTTCTATTTTTAGCTATTTTTAAAAACTTTATAACCGCCTTTAAATCATGACCATCTATTGGTCCATAATAAGAAAAACCAAACTCATCAAAAATTGTAATGTTATTAGCAAAACCTCTAATCATATTAGCTAATCTTACTTTTAAACCATAGATAAATTTAGGTAGTTTTCTTCGAGATTTTTTTGCATAAGCATAAAATTTTGAACTGCGCATATTATTAAGCAATTTATTTAACCGACCAACATTTTTTGAAATTGAACGATTATTATCATTTAAAATAATTATCGGTGCTAAATCACTATGCCCTAAAAAATTTAATGCTTCAAAAGACAATCCACTATTAAGCGAACCATCTCCAACAACAGCTATATTTTTGTAAGTTTCATTTTTCATTTTTCTTGTAACTTCAAAGCCACTAATAGCCGCAATAGCAGTTGAAGAATGCCCAGCTTCCCAGTGATCATGCTCAGATTCTGAACGTTTTTGATAACCGCTTAAACCTTCAAATTGTCTTAGAGTAGAAAATTGTTTAGCTCTACCAGTTAAAATTTTATGAACATAACTTTGATGACCTACATCAAATACTATTCTATCTTTTGGTGAATCAAATACTTTATGAAGACCAATGGTAAGTTCTACTACTCCTAGATTAGAAGCTAAGTGACCACCAGTTTTAGAAATATTGTCAATAAGAAAATTACGAATATCATTTGATAATTCGTTTAGTTTTGTTAGGTTTAAATCTTTAAGAAACTTTGGATTTTTAATGTCTTCTAGATTCATTTTACTCCTGGTTAAAATCCTCTAACCCTTCATCACTCATCAATTTTACAATTACTTCTTCAGCTTCTTTTAATTCTTTATGACATTCCTTCGCAAGATTTATTCCTTCGTTATATAGTTTTACTGATTCATCAAGACTTTTTTCGCCTGATTCTAAATCCTTTACTAAATTTTCTAATTTTTCTAATTTTTCTTCAAAACTAATTTTACTCATGATTATTTCCTTTCATATCTATGATTTTACAATTTAATAAACCATCATGAAGATAAACATCAATTGGTTGATTTTTATTTACTTCATTTATAGTTTTAATTATTGTTTTATCCTGTTTAACTAATGCATAACCTTTTGTCATTATTGCTAGTGGGTTTACTAACTCTAACTTTTCAGCTAGATTTAAAAATTTATTCTTTTTGATTGTTAATAGGTGTTTAAATTCAGTTGTTAATTGTTTTTGTAAATTTATGGTTTTTTCTTTTTTTAAGCTTATTAACTCTTTAGGATTATTTTTAATTAATCTATCATAAATGTTAGTAAAACTTATTTGTTCAGTTTGAATAATTCTTAAAGGGTTTTTAAAAATATTACTACTTACTATGTTTTTTAGCCTTGAGTTTAAGTTGGTTTTTTTATTGATTAAACTTGTATTTAATCTTGATTTTAAGTTTATAATTCTATCAATAATATCTCGGTAATTTGGCACTGCAATTTCCGCACCGTGAGAAGGTGTTGATGCACGTTTATCCGCAACATAATCAGAGATAGTCATATCAATTTCATGTCCTACAGCGCTGATAATAGGTAGCTTAGAAGCATAAATTGCTCTAGCAACTGCTTCTTCATTAAAAGGCCATAAATCTTCAATAGATCCTCCGCCTCTACCTACAATTAAGAGATCAACTAATTTATCTTCATTAGCTTTTTCTATTTGTTTTACAATTTCTCCTTTTGCTAAATTGCCTTGTACACTAGCAGGATATACTATTATCTTAGTTAAAGGAAAGCGATTATTAATAACATTAATAATATCTCTTACAGCAGCTCCGGTTTTTGAAGTAATTACGCCAATAGTTTTTGGTAATATAGGTAAAGGTTGTTTATTATCTTCTTTAAACAAGCCTTCTTCTTCTAATTGTTTTTTTAGTCTTTCATAAGCTAAGTATAAATCGCCTACTCCATCCATTTGCATTTTATTGATATATACTTGATAAGTTCCATATGGTTCATATACAGAAACATAACCTTCAACAATTACTGTATCTCCATCTTTGGGTTTAAATTTTATATTACGAGCATTGCTTGAAAACATTATTGCAGATATTTGTGATTTATCATCTTTTAAGGTTAAATAATAATGCCCACTTGAATGATGTTTAAAATTTGAAATTTCTGCTTTTAATAGAATTGATTGTAATTCTGAATCAGAATCCATTTTAAATTTTAAATATCTGTTTAAAGCTGTAACTGTTAAATACCTAGGCATCTTTATCACCTAAATTATCTACAATATTTTGTAATAAACGGTTGTTAAATTTCTTAGCTTTATCATCATCTAAATTAGAATATTTTTTTGTTAATTCCACCGCTTCATTAATTACTATCTCTTTAGGATTATTTAAAAAGATAATTTCATATACTGCATATCTTATAATTGCTAAATCAACATAGTTAAGTCTATTAATATTCCAGTTTTCTAAATTATCTTCAATTAATTTATCAATTTCGGTTAAATGTTTTTTTAAATTAGTATATTCACTCTGTATTTCGCTTGTATACTCGTTTAAATCTATCTCTGTGTTTATACTTGTCATATATAATAATTTAACCATTTCTTCTCTAAATAATAATTTATTCATAATAGT
>JAGYOE010000020.1 GCA_018399755.1 Bacilli bacterium | reverse complement strand
TTAGATTTTTTTCTAAACGAAAACGGTCTGTAATGTCTTTCGCAAATACTGTGGCACCTATAATTTCATTATCTTCTCCATAGATTGGATTATATAGAGATTCATAATATTCTTTGTTAATATCACCATATTCTTCTATAGTTGTGTGTGATTTACCAGTTAATGCTAGACCATAATTTCTTTTAGCATTGACTTTGTCAATATCTGATGAAATCGCATCGATTAAATTCATACCTATTTCAATATCTGAATCATAAGCATATTGCATAACTTCCTTATGAGCTTTATTAAAATAGAGATAATTATAATCTTTATCAATTGCTAAAATGATAAAATTCACTGGGCTTTCTAAACTCATCTTTAATAGTGATTCTGAATTTTCCTTTTCAATCTTTTCAATGGTTAAATCAATAACCATTTGTGTTAAACTCAAAAGAAAATCAAGTATATCCTTAATCTCTTTTTCACTCACTATCGGTACTTCATCAAGTGCATTAAGATAATCACGCTTATTAAAACCATATTTAGTGGCTTGTTCTTCAAAAAAAGCAATATCTGGTTCTTCTAAGAAAAACTGACCAGTGAAGAGGTTTGCGACATGTTCTCCTTTGATATTTATTGGAACAACAACATCGATTAAACCATTGTGACATTTATATAAATTATATTCTTTATCTTTACTTAGACTATTTGCCAATATAGTATCACTTAAAATACAGTTTAGATTGGATTCTTTGTTGACGCGATGAAAATCAGTACAAATAGATCTCCAACCTGATTTTGATATAATATTACCCTTTAAATCTAAAATCGCCGTAACAAATCCAGTAGATTTATTAAAACCTTCTAGTAAGGCATTAAATCTATCAAAATCTATATAGTCAATTATATTAGTCTTCATGGTTGAATCACCTATAATCCTTCCGATTTATTAATCAACCAGCAAATAATAAATACTGAAGATTTTCAAAAATTATAAAATTAACAAGGTCAATACCTTCGTCTATAAACTGTAAAAACCATTCTTTTATAATCCATAATTTATTATATGTATCTATTTTACCACACCCTTCAAAATTCCACAAAATTCCTATAAATATATTAGTAGATGAAACATCTTTATCCTTTATTTAACAAATATATTTAATAATTATAGTAATTTTTTAATCTATCTTGAACAATTAGTAAAATAGTGGTAAAATTTTACTATATATTTACTGAGGTGATTTTATGGTAACACTTGATAAAATAGCACAAGCTTGTAATGTTTCAATAACAACTGTTTCAAGAGTATTAAATGATGACCAAACATTAAATGTTTCTTTAGAAACACGTAAAAAAGTTATCGAAACTGCCAATCGTTTGGGCTACAAAAAGAAGAAAAAAACCAACAACAATAGTTTACACATTGGTGTTGTTCTTTGGTATGACACCAAACAAGAGATAGATGATCCATATTTTATGGAAATTAGACATGGCATTGAAAAATTATCTAAAGAACAAGATGTCTACATTATGACAATTTATCGTGAAAATAATGTATTTAATCTTGATCAAATAAAGAATGTCGATGGGATAATTGCAATTGGAAAGTTTACTGAAAAAGAAATTAATGCTTTTGAGAGAATTACTCCAGCCATTGTATTTGTAGATAGTTCTCCTTCAAAGCATAAATATGATAGTGTCGTGATTGATTATCAAGACGCTGTAAAACAAGTACTTAATTATATGATTGATAATGGCTATAAAAACATTGGATATTTAGGTGCTTATGAAAAGATTAATGATACCATATTATTTGGTGAACGAAGAGAACAATACTTTAGACAATATTTAGAAAAGAAAGACCTCTATAATCCAAGTCATGTTCATATTGGTGAATTTACAAGTTTAAGTGGGTATTCACTCATGCAAAACGCTATAAAAGACAATAAGCTCGCAGATATATACTTTTGTGCCAATGATTCAATTGCGATTGGCGCTTTAAAAGCTATACATGAAGCAAACATTAGTATACCGCAAAAAATAGCGATTATTGGTTTTAATGATATTGCTCAATCTCAATATGTTCACCCTTCTTTAACGACTGTTAAAGTTGAAACTTCAACCATGGGTGAAGAAGCTTTATTATCTTTAATTGAAAGAATTAAAAATAATAATCGCATTGCTATTAAGAAGGTTATACCAACTCGCTTTATTAAACGACAAACAACATAGAGGTTAATACAATGGAAAGAAAACTAGAAATCAAACACAAACAAATATATAAAGAAACACCTAATGATTACTACTACTCTCCAGGGAGAGTTAACTTACTCGGAGAACACACTGATTATAGTGGTGGCTATTGTTTACCTATCACCATTAATTTAGGTATTTATGCAAGTGTATCTCTTCGAGAAGATAAAGATATTTATGTCTATAGTGATGATTTTAAAGATATGGGTATTGTTAAAGTTAATAAAACTTCTATATACCATAAAAACAAATCATATATAAATTATATAAAAGGTGTTATCTCCATATTAAATCAGCATGGCTATCAAATAGATACTGGTTTAAATATTACCTTAATGAGTACTCTACCAAAGAGTTCTGGTTTATCTTCGAGCGCTGCACTTGAAGTATTGTTTTTCAAAATCTTAAATCACCAAGACAAACTCAAGCTAAAGAAAACAGACATTGTTCAATTATCTAAAAAGGTTGAAAATGATTATATCGGTGTATCTTCAGGTATAATGGATCAGTTTTCTATTGCTTATGGAAAAAAAGATAAAGCAATATTATTAGACACTGATTTATTAACCTATGAATATATTCCTATTGATTTAAAAAAATATACAATTGTATTAATGAATACAAACAAGGCAAGAAATTTAGTTGATAGCGAATATAATAAACGGTTTAAGTCGATTGAAAAAGCAAAAGACTTTTTCAATCAGCCTCTGGGTAAAATCGGTTATAAAACTTTACTATCAAAAAAAGATTTATTAGATGACTTGCTTTGGAAAAGGTTTAAACATGTTGTTAGTGAAAATGAAAGAACTTTAAGGGCAAAAAAAGCTATTCAAGATAATAATTATCAATTGTTTGGACAATTGATGAATGAATCTCATCAATCTTTAAAAGATGACTTCAATGTCTCTTGTGATGAACTTGACTATTTAGTTGAAGAAAGCATTAAGAGAGGCGCTATTGGCGCAAGAATGACTGGTGCTGGATTTGGTGGAACTATGTTGGCTATTTATCAAACAAAGTCAATACCATCTTTTAAAAACTTAGAATCTGAGTACTTTAATAAATTTAATTTTAAACTTGATATATACATAGCTGCCGGAGAAGATGGGGCTAAACATTTAGGAGGAAATAAATCATGAACATTTTAATTACTGGTGGTGCAGGATATATTGGATCACATGCTGTTAAGTATTTTAAATCTTTAAATCACAATGTTATTGTTGTTGATAATCTATCAACAGGATTTTCAGATAGCATTGATGAGTCAATTTCTTTTTATAATATTTCAATCCATAATGTTGAAGAACTAACAAATATATTAACAAAAGAATCTATTGAAGCGGTAATTCATTTTGCTGCATACAGTTTAGTGAATGAAAGTGTTAAAGATCCACTTAAATACTATCATAACAATGTAGAGGGTGGTCGCTCTTTAATTAAAGCGATGATAAATGCAGATGTTGATAAAATTATATTTTCTTCTACTGCAGCTGTATATGGTGAACAATTAAAACAACCCATTGATGAAAATGCAACTTTAAATCCAACCAATCCTTATGGTGAATCTAAATGGATGATTGAGAAAATCTTAAATTCAGTTTCTAAAGTATCAACATTAAAATATGTAACTTTACGTTATTTTAATGTTGCTGGTGCTCATCATGATAATTCAATTGGTGAAAGACATAATCCAGAAACTCATCTAATACCAAATCTAATAAAATCAACATTAAAATCAAATAAAGCTTTTACACTCTTTGGTGTTGATCATAATACTCCTGATGGCACCGCTATACGAGATTATATCCATGTTGAAGATTTAGTTGAAGCCCATGCACTGGCATTAGATTATTTGATTAAAAACAAAGAATCTAATTACTTTAATCTAGGCACAGAAAATGGACATTCAGTAAAAGAAATATTATCAATGACAGAAAAGGTTACTGGAAAAAAAATAAAAGTCAATATTGAAGATAAAAGACCTGGTGACCCAGCAACTTTAATTGCTTCTCACCAAAAGGCTAAAAGATTACTTCATTGGCAACCTAAACGTGATTTAAAAACAATCATTGAATCTGCTTATCAATTTCATCTAAAGGAGGAAACAAATGATTAATCATATATACGCTTTAGTGACTTATTCCCTTGAAAAAAATCTTATAAAAAAAGAAGATATTGATTATGCAGTGAATCAATTATCTTATAAAACTCAAATCGAACCTAACGTCTATATTCAACAAAACATTGAAAACCAATCTTTTGTTGAATTGATAGAACCAATATTAGTTCATGCCATTGATATAGGATTAATAGATGATAGTATTCAATCCAAAGATAACTTTGAAAGTTATCTTATGGATACTTTTACGATGAGACCTAGTTGCTTACAAGATACATTTGCTTCTCTAGATTCTAAAGAAGCAACAAAATTCTTTTATAAACTATGTCAAGACAATCACTATATCAAGACAGAAAGAATCAATAAGAATAAACAATATACTTATAACTCTTCTTATGGTGATATCTTCATTACGATAAATCTAAGCAAACCAGAAAAAGACCCAAAAACAATTGCGAAGTTAAAACATAAGAAAACCAGTCAATACCCTGCTTGCTTACTCTGTAAGGAAAACATTGGCTATTACGGTAACATATCCCATCCAGGTAGAAGTAATCACCGTGCAATTAGTATTTCATTAAATAATGAGCCCTTCTTCTTCCAATACTCACCTTATGTTTATTACAACGAACATACCATTGTCTTTCATAAAGAACATATTCCAATGAAACTATCTAAAAAAACATTCCTTAGATTATTTGATTTTGTTGATAGGTTTCCTCATTACTTTCTTGGTTCTAATGCCGGACTACCAATCATTGGTGGTAGTATATTAAACCATGAACACTATCAAGGTGGATCTGCTGACTTCCCTATTCAACACGCTGAAGTCATTAAAAGTTATCAACTTGATAATGTTAAACTTGAACTTTTAAAATGGCCATTAAGTGTCATAAGACTAACGTCTAAAGATAGAGAAACAATAATTGATATTTCAAATAAACTAAGAGTTTTCTATGAAAATTACTCTGATGAGTCCGTTGATTTAATTGCCAAAACAAATGAACAACATAATGCTATTACGCCGATTGTCAGAAAAGAAAGCGGAACATATATTGTTGATATTGCTTTAAGAAACAATCGAATCAATGAAGCATATCCGGATGGCATCTTCCATCCACATCCTGATATTCATGCTATAAAAAAAGAAAATATTGGTCTCATCGAAGTCATGGGCTTGGCTATATTGCCTGGAAGATTATTATCCGACCTTGAAGAAATTCAAAATGTCTTAGACAATCAATTAAAACTTGCTCAAAAACTTTCAACTTATAAAGATTGGGTAAATACTATTATTCATAATCCCGAGTACTCTACTAAAGAAAATATTGAACAAGCTGTCGCAAGAACTTTTGTAAAGGGATTGGAAGATTGTGGAGTGTTCAAGCAAACAGATAATGGCATTAAACATTTTAAATTGTTTATAGAGGCATTTTTAAATGAATAACTCTCATTTATTTAAACAAGAACTTATAAAGACACATAAAACAAAGGAGAAATACAATGATATCTTTTAATAAAGATAACAACATGTTTGTTTTAGAAAGTAAAAACACAACTTATGTGATTGGTATTGGACCAAAAAAGCATTTGTATCACCTATACTATGGTGAAAAATTAGAAGTCATTAAACAACAAGATGATTTTTTCACTTTAAATCAAGTACCAATAGGTAATGCAACAAACTATGAAGACTCTGAAAATTTGACTCTAAATAATGTTCCTTTAGAGTTTTCTACTTATGGTAAAGGGGATTATAGAGAACCTACCATCCATATAGAAGATGAGTCAGGCTATAGAAGTATGGATTTTATCTATAGTGATTATGAAATCATTGATAATCTTCACCATAAAAATATGCCTCAAGCTAAAAAAGAAAAAACTATAAAGATAAGCTTAATAGAAAAAACTTCTAAAATAAAAATTAATCTCTTATATAGTCTTTTTGAAGATGATGATGTTATTGTTAGAAACATCATCATCGAGAATACAACAGATCAAGCATTTGTTTTAGAAAGAATGCTGAGTGCAAACATTGATTTCTTACATGCTGATTATGATTTGATGACCCTTGATGGTGCCTGGATTAGAGAACGTCATGTTCATCGCCATCCATTAAGATATGGTGTTCATAAAATTGATAGTAAAAAAGGTGTTTCAAGTAGTGATCATAATCCGTTCTTTGCCATATTAGATAAAGAATCAGGAAATAATTTTGGTTCAGTCTATGGATTTAACTTAATATACTCTGGTAACTTTGAAGCCAACATTGAAGTTAATCCTCATGATATGTTACGTATTAACTTAGGGATTAATAGCTTTGATTTTAAATGGCAACTGAAACCAGGTCAAATGTTTATCACACCTGAGGCTGTATTAACTTATTCTAATAAAGGTCTTAATGGTATGAGACAACTCATGCACAATTTCGTCAAACAAAACATTATTAAAAAAACACCTGAAAGACCAATTAAAATAAACAATTGGGAAGCAACATATTTCGATTTTAATGAAAAAAAGTTATTAGCCATCGCCAAGAAAGCAAAAAAACTCGGGATTGAATGTTTTTGTCTCGATGATGGGTGGTTTGGAGAACGTCATAATGATGAATCTTCACTTGGCGACTGGCAGGAAAACAAAAAGAAACTACCCGGGGGATTAGAAAGATTTAGTCACAAAATTAAAAAGATGGGTTTGAAATTCGGATTATGGGTTGAACCAGAAATGGTAAACATGAAAAGCAACCTCTATTCCAAACACCCTGATTGGGCCATTAGACATCCAAAAGCTGACCCTTCTTTAGGTCGTCATCAATTGATATTGGATTTAAGTAAAACTGAAGTCGTTGATTATTTATTTGATGCTCTATCAAATCTATTTAAACGCGCCAATGTTGATTATGTAAAATGGGACATGAATAGAAACTTCTCTGACATATATTCTCAGGGCAGATCCAATGAATATCAAGGAACATTAACACATAAATATGTTCTAGGTTTATATGACTTATTAGAAAGACTCAAAAACAAGTTTCCGAATGTTCTTTTTGAGTCATGCTCTAGTGGGGGAAATCGTTATGATTTAGGTATGCTTTATTATATGCCACAAACTTGGACAAGTGATAATACCGATAGTTATGAACGTCTTAAAATTCAACAAGGCACAAGCCTCGCTTATCCACTCTCTTCAATATCTAATCATGTAAGTGATGATGTGTCTCATCAAGTATTAAGACAAACACCATTAGAAACTAGATTTAATGTTGCATGCTTTGGTATACTAGGTTATGAACTAGACTTAAGAAAACGTAAAGCTTTTGATTACTATGTCATTAAACATCAAATCGAGTTTTATAAAAAACATCGTTTATTATTACAAAACGGAAGTTTTTATGATTTAAGCAATCAAGAAAATTATCGCTTTATGGTTGTTGATGAAGAAAAGAATAATGCAATATTAGGCGTTTTCCAAGGTTTATTACCACCAAACCCAGGTCATGATATTATTCGATTGACTGGCTTAGATCCAAATAAAAATTATCACATTCATAATCGTGTTCAATATGAAAATATTAAGCGTTATGGAGATTTAACAAAACACGCTTTACCGGTTAAGTTAAAGACCCATGGTTTTATCTTTAACTGGTTAAGCAATTGGTATCGTTTTGAAGTTGAAAAGTATAGTAAAATTCATAATGGTTCAAAACTGATGTCGCATGGTCTTAACTTGCCACAACGTTTTGCTGGAACAGGCGTAAATGAATCAATTCGCTTAATGCCAGATTTTAGTTCAAGATTATATGTTATTGAGGCACAAAACTAATTTATAGAGAAGGAGAATTTCTATGAAGATAACAAGTCTAAATCACCAATGGTATTTTAAAGGTGGTTTTGATGATGATTCCATCAATAAAATGATTGATGGACAATTAGTGGATATACCACACTCTGTACATACCTTACCTAAAAACTACTTTGACGAAACCTTAACTCAAGGTATTTTTACCTATCAAAAACAGTTTTCATATCAACAAACTAAAAATAATCGATTATTTTTAGTTTGTTATGGAATCATGTCTAAAGCAATTGTTTATCTTAACGGTAAAGAATTGATGACTCATGTTGGTGGGTATACAAAATTTAAAGTTGAATTAACAGATAATCTCAAAGAAAATAATCTCTTAACTATAAAAGTAGATTCTCATGAAAGTAAAGACCATCCACCTTATGGAAATGTTGTTGATTATTTAACCTATGGTGGCATTTATCGTGAAGTTGAACTTTTGGAAACGCCAAAGAATACTGTTGATCATGTTTTAATAGATGGTGATGAATCAAAACTTAATATACGCGCTGAAATAGATATCAAAGATAAAGTTTTTCAATGTCAATTTGATATTCTTGATGGTCAAAAAATTATTGATACAATAGAGACCACTATAGATACCACTTCTATTACTTTAACGCATCCACATCAATTAGAATTGTGGACCACCAATCATCCTAAACTATATCAATTAAATGTATATCTTGATAAACAATTGGTTTACCAATCTCAATTTGGTGTCCGGA
Organism: Bacilli bacterium; assembly: GCA_018399755.1. Classification (GTDB taxonomy): domain Bacteria; phylum Bacillota_I; class Bacilli_A; order Izemoplasmatales; family Hujiaoplasmataceae; genus Hujiaoplasma. The sequence goes on along the minus strand of JAGYOE010000020.1, from coordinate 8,629 downwards.
CTATATCAGTTGATAAAGATGGATTTTACCTAAACAATAAACGTATCTTTTTACGCGGACTTAATAGACATCAATCATTTCCAAATGTCGGGTATGCCATGCCTGCATCTGCACAAAGAAAGGATGCAGACATACTTAAGAATGAGTTAAAGGTTAATATAGTAAGAAGTTCTCATTATCCTCCGAGCAGACATTTTTTAAATCGATGTGATGAACTTGGGTTACTTGTATTCACTGAATTACCAGGTTGGCAACATATAGGAGATGAAACTTGGAAGTCTTATGCACTTGATGATTTAAAATCTATGGTTATTGATGATTACAATCATCCAAGTATCGTGATGATTGGTACACGCATTAATGAATCAATCGATGATGATGATTTTTATCAAAAACTACAAGATTTAGTTAAATCAATTGATCAAACAAGACCTACTGGTGGGGTAAGAAATTTTCAAAAGAGTCACTTACTAGAAGATATATATACGATGAATGATTTTACTCATCGTGGTAACAATCAAGGTTTAACCAAAAAAAGTAAAGTAACTGATACAAATCATCCATATCTTGTTACTGAACATAACGGCCATATGTTTCCAACCAAGTCTTTTGATAATGAATTAATTCGAGTAGAACAAAGTCTAAGACATTTCAAAGTCTTAGATGATGCTTATCAAATGAAAGGTTTAATGGGTGTGATAGGTTGGTGTATGAACGACTACAATACCCACAGAGCTTTTGGTAGTAATGATCATATATGTTACCATGGTGTCTTAGACATCAATAGGAACGCAAAATACGCCGCTTCAACCTATGCTTCACAAGGCAACAGTCCATACATAGATGTATTATCTATGATGCATATTGGAGAACGTCCAGGTGGAGAAATTAAATCAGTCATTATTGCGACCAATTGTGATAGGGTCGAACTCTACAAGGGTGATCAATTGATTGGTGAACATTATCCGTCTAAACAATTTAAACATTTACCACATCCACCGATTATTATTGATGATTTCATCGGCAATCAAATCGAGAATAGTAAAATGTTTAAACCTAAAGACGCCAAGAGAATAAAATCTATTATGCTCTATATGCTAAAAAATGATTTAAAAATGCGTTTAAGAGATAAAATAATCTTTGGATATATGTTATTGAAATATAAACTGACTTACCAAGATGCTGTAAGATTATATGTTGAATATGTCGGAGGATGGGGAGACACTAACAAAAACTATACTTTCAAAGGTTATATTAATAATAAACTCATTAAAAGCATAGAAAAAGGCATAGATGATCATTATCATTTATTAGTAATTCCTGATAACCAAACACTATATCATCAAAACACTTATGATGTCACACGTATCACTGTAGAAATGATTAATAATATAAAAGAACGTGCATTTTATAGTAACCAAACATTTACAATCGAAACAAAAGGTCATATCAAATTAATTGGTCCATCTACCAGAACATTACAAGGTGGCATAGAAAGCTTTTGGATAAGATCTTTAAAAGAAGGCCAAGGGACTGTCATTATTAAATCTGATAATTATAGTGAACATACAATAGATATAACCATCAAGTCGTAAAATAAAAAGTGAAAATTTAATTTTCACTTTTTTTAATTGCCAATTTCACAGCTTCATATCCACCATGGTATCTTTTCATTTTATTTAATTTTAGTATTTGATGATTAAAAGATTTTAATATATCGGGTTCATTAAGAATTTTATCCATCATCTGTATAATTTCTTCATTGGTTTGGCACTCAAATGTTCCATCACCCATTTCACTGGAATGAACGGCACCATATGCTTCATGTCCGCCAACACGTTTAATGAAAAATTTAGGTATTGGATAAAATGTTAATTCACTTGGTTTTGTTACTAATACATCACTTATTCTCATAAGAATATTGGTTGAATATACTGCTTGATAGATATCTTCATGATATATTGCATATATTCCTGCATCACATTGATCAAAATCTTTTACCATATCTTGAATAGCATCATATTGATTAAACAATTTTTTTGTGTTTTCTTTAAATTTAGAGACGCATTTTTCTAAATATGAATACACATTTAAATGATCTCCAAAGTTTAAAATTAATTGAATCTTTCCTGTCTCTATATGAGGCATTAAATAATTGATAAGACTCTCAAAAATCCTTTGTCCAGCGCCAGCGCCTCCAACAGGTAATAAAACTCTCAGAGGCTTTTTGTCTTTGATTCTAACTAGTCTATTATTTGTATCCTCTACAATATTATCAACAAGTTCATGATCAACATAGTTACCAACTTCAAAAATAGCATCTGAAGGCATACTATTTAATTGTTTCTTTGCCATTCCCCATAATGTCTTGTAACCTAAATAAGCAAATGGTGTTTGCACCGTATGAATTGAACCTTCTGCTAAATGAAGTCCCATTGGCCAGTTATCAGGAATAACATTTACAACATTTGTCATACCATGATGTATGGCTCCTTGTGTTGGCCATACATGTGTGCCTATAAATGGTGTATCTTTAGGTAAATCATTGTAAATAGGTGTTAATAATTCAGTATTCTTTTGATCAATTGCATTATAGTTTATTTTTCTAAATGTTTCTCTATTCATAGGTTCCCATATAAAGTAATTAAAAAGTTTACTTTTTTGAGATAACCTTGATCCAAATGAATATAATTTATTCTGGTGTTCTATCATTTTACCACCAGTTGTTGAAGAAAAACTATTAAGGTCGAACCAATAAGGTTTATACCCTAAAGCATTGGCGCAACTTGCTATTGCCATAGCAATTCTGTAATGACCAAAGCCCATACGTATATTTCCAATAATAATCGCATTTTCTTCTAGTTGTAAAGGTTCATTAGAGATAACTAGGTTAGAAATGTTTATATGATCTAATGTTGGATTTACTAAAGGCTTTAAGTGATAAGTTCCATTTGTGTCATCACCAAATTTTCTAATAAATTTATTTTTGCTTTTATTTGCTTTTCTTATAATTTTATCAGGGATTTTATTATTAAATATACGACTTGTCTTATCCATCTTTAAACCCTAATTTAAATCGTCAATAGATTTTAATACTCTTTTTTCATTATATCTTAATAAGAATAATGCACCTAGTACACTAAAGCCTATAGCAACAAACAAAGCTAAACGATAACCTAAACCAGTACTTCTTCCAATTGTTGCTAAAGAAGTGAATATTAGAATAGATAATGATTGACCTAATTTAAATAGGAAAGTTCTTGCAGCGAAAAACATACCTTCTCTATTTTCATTGTTATCCTTACTATCTGACTGAGCAATATCAGCAACAATAGCTTGAGGTAGAATTCCTAAGATTGCCATTGGTATTGCAGCTAGTATAGCAATAAGGTATCCGTATAAAACATTAGGTATAGCAGTTAATCCTGCTAAACTTGTTATAAAAAATGCAAAACCAAACATTACAAAGGCGATGATAACCATATTTTTCTTTCCGAATTTTTTTGCAAGTATATTAACAGGAAAATAAAATAGGAAAGAAACTAAAGTCATAAAAATAAATAAAACACCAACCATTGATTCATTAAGTTTTAATAATCCGACAATGAAAAATGATAATCCAGTTTGAAAAATTGTAACCGCAATCCAGTAAGATATATCAGATGCTAAGAAGATACGAAAATCTTTATTTTTTAATGTTTTCAATAAAGATTCAAATGCTGTTGAGTCAGAACTAACTTCATTGACATAATCTTTTTCTCTAATAAATATAACAGGAATCATCATACAAATAAATGCTATAAATGCTAATATCCCAAAGGTTAAACGAATCGCCGACATTCTTTCCATTCCGCCTGAAATAAAGATTCCCCAGATAAATGATGAACTAAAGGCTAAAGCTTGCCCAACGATAAATGTAACTGAAATGAATGTTGAAATATTAATCTTATCATTTTGATTTTTTCCTAATTCAGGTATTAAAGCAGTATATGGTGTTGTATAAAATGTCATAAATAAATAGAATAATAAAACTGCTACAACAAGCCATACATTATTTATACCACCAATACTTTGACTTGGCATAAAGAATATTAATACTGTCATCAAAGCAAAAGGAAATGCAGACCACTTCATAAAAGGTATTCTTCGACCATTTTTATTTTTAGATCGATCAGATGCTGAGGCAATTAAAGGATCTGTAAAACCATCAAATATTCTACCAAATGCTACAATAGCACCCACAACTGTCAATATACCGAAGATTTCTTTACCTTGCGAAATATAGAGTTTATGTCCCAAACTAATAACTTCAGGGTCTGGTTGATAAAAATAGACCAACCAATTCACAATAATACCTGCTAAGATAGACCAACCTAATTGTCCAACAGCAAAAACCCACATTTTCTTCTTTGTTAATTTCTTCATATTACTTCTCCTCATTTTTTATATATTTTAATACCATTTGAATACCCGTTTTGATTTGTAGTGTTTCCTCTATACAATCATCACAAAGTATTAATTGATATTGTGTTGCAAGTTTTTTACATAAACCTAATAACATATGTGTAGCGCTATAATAAAAAGCATCAGGATCAATATCACTTCTAACTGAACCATCTTCTATGCCTTGCTTATAAAACTCATCAAAAATTCTTTTAACTTTTAATATAGTGTCATTGTATTCAACTAAGAGATCTTTACTGATTGTTTTCTTTGATAACATTTGATCAAATTCATCAATAACTTTATAGTTATTTTTATTATCAACAAAAAGCTTATAAAAAATATTAAAAAATGATTCAATATCTTCAAAAGCATTAGAACATTTTTTATTATTCTTTAAGATTGTATAAGTATCTTGCCATAAAGAAACACCAATTTTAACGATTAATTTTGTTCTAGTTCCAAAATATCGATAAATTGTTGCTTCTCCTATATTCAGTTCTCTAGCCAATCCAGCGATGGTCAATCCACTTAACCCTTCTTTTAAAACATAGACCTTAGAAGAATTTAAAATGTAATTATACTTAGCTTTTTTCAACTCGTTTTCCATAGTTAACTCCTTTTTGATAGACTGTCTATCATTTATAACGTTATTCTATCACAGACTTTTTATTTTAACAATAGAGTCTTATATATTTCTAATATAATTTTTAATCATTCAATTAGAAGCCACCATTACCATATAAAAAAAGAATTGATACTTTTTATTAATATCAATTAAACTTATGATTCTTTATTTAATTTTAACTTTTAAGTATCGGTTATTATGACAAATATGCTTTTAACTCACTAGCAAAAGCTTCTGCATTCTTTATACCTTCTTCATTAGGCCTACCTTTGTTTATACCACCAAAGTATTTAAGAAAACTATTTGTATTAAATCCCTTACAAGAAAATTCATCCATTATAATATAACCTTTAGAAGTTAAAATAGTTCTAAAGGTTGAGTGGTCTTTATAAATCTTATGCTTCCATTGAATTGCGCTTGTTGAGAAAATAACGCCTAAATTATATATCTATATTTAGACGTAATCATCAATTTCGTTGAGAATTCTTGGGTTTTATTAAAGTTTTTAAAATTAATAAAAGCACTGAAATCTTTTTAAGAATTCAGTGCTTTATATTTATATATATTATTTAGTTAAGAAGATTTTATAAGCATTATAGGCTTCATAAACATCTGCTTTAGATACTATTTCCATTGGCGCATGCATATTCAATACTGCAACACCTGCATCGATTACATTCATATTATATTCGCCTAGGATATATGCGATGGTTCCACCGCCACCTTCATCTACTTTACCAAGTTCACTGGTTTGATAATGAATATCATTACTATCCATGATATTTCTTATCCAAGCGATATATTCAGGTTCAGCATCATTAGAACCGCTTTTTCCTCTTGAACCAAGATACTTATTAAAGACAACACCATAACCAAATTTTGCATTGTTCTTTTTATCACTTACGCTATCATATAATGGATCTAAGGCAGCGGATACATCACTTGATAACATTTTAGAATTTGTCATGGTGCGTTTTAAATCTAAGTAATTTGTTTTCTTAGATAGCGATAATAATTCTGCAACACTATCTTCAAAGAATGAAGAACTAGCACCGGTTGCGCCAACACTGCCTATTTCTTCTTTATCAACCAATATACAACAAGATGTATATTCTGTTGAATCAATATCTAAGGTAGCTTTTAAAGACGTATAAGCGCAAACTCTATCATCATGACCATAACCAGCAATCATAGATCTATCAATTCCATAATCTCTTGCTTTTCCAGCTGGAACGATTTCAAGTTCTGAAGAGATGAAATCTTCTTCTTCAATATCATATTTATCTTTTAATAATTTTAAGATATTTGCTTTTACGGCATCTTTTTCAGTATCTTTTAAAGGTACAGAACCAAATGTTACATCAAGGTTTTCGCCTTCTATAACTTCTTTAGCAGATTTTTTCATTTGCTTAGCTGATAAATGAACCAATAAATCAGAGATGCCTAAAATAGGATCTGATTCATCTTCACCAATGTTAATATTAATAGTTGTGCCATCTTTCTTACAGATGACTCCATGTAAACTTAAAGGGGTTGTGACCCATTGGTATTTTTTAATACCGCCATAATAATGGGTATCAAGAAATGCGAATTCATCTTTTTCATATAAAGGATTTTGTTTAATATCAAGTCTTGGTGAATCTATATGAGCCCCAAGAATTCTTAATCCTTCAGTTAATGGTTTTTCACCGATTAAAAACAAGGCAATGTTTTTATTTTTATTAATAACATAAACCTTATCTCCTGGTTTTAAAGATTTATAATCGCTTAGTTCTTTATAACCATGTTTTTTTGCAATAGCTTTAGCTTCATTCACACATAAACGTTCAGTCTTACCAACACTAATAAAATCTTTATAACCTTCACAAAATTCATTGACTTGGTTATTTTTTTCTGATGTCATTTTCTTCCATACATTTTTTGCGTACATAATTTGTTATACTCATTATTATTTTCTGAGTATACTTCCTTTCTTATAATTAATTTTCTCTCCAATTTATATGATATTATTTCTAGGTTAAATAGTCAAGTTTACTATATTAAAAACGCTACTAAGTTTTAAATTTAGTAGCGTTTATAGTATTTAAATATTACTCGGTTATTTCCATTCGCTTTTTAATACTTTTTCTACAAAGATTTTTGCTAGGTCTAGATCAAATTGAGTTCCCGCATTATCTATTATTTCTTGTACGGCTTTTGCTTTAGACATTTTTTTACGATATGGTCTATCTGCTGTCATTGCTTCATAAGCATCAGCAATCGAAATTATTCTAGAGAAGAAAGGAATGTTTTTACCTTTTAAACCATTAGGATAACCTTTACCATCAAAGCGTTCATGATGACTTGAAGCATGAATAGCAAGTTCTGAATATTCATCTGCAGTATGTAAAATATCATAACCTATCGTTGTATGGGTTTTAACTATTTCATATTCTTCTTCTGTTAACTTGCCAGGTTTATTTAAGATATTATCTGGCAATGATATTTTACCAATATCATGAAACATAGCTGCTTGTGATAGTTCTTTAAGTGAATGTGTATCTAATTCTAAAGCTCTTCCTAGTTTAACTGATAAAGTTGTTACACGTTTAGAATGTTTTTTCTCTAATTCATATTTATCAGTTAAGGTTTTTAAGATAGCTGAGATTGCTTTATTTTTAACGCTTTTTCTTTCAACTATTTTTTGGCGATACATATTGTTTTCTGCGCGTTTTCTAATTTCATTAAGGGTTAGTGAATTATCAACTTGGACAATATAACCAACAGCTATACTTAAGTTAATATCTTTGATAAATGTTTGTTTACATTTTAACAAGAGATTATTCTTAAATTCTTCAGCTGCTTTTTTCTCAGCTTGAGGCATAATAACACTAAATTCATCCCCGCTTACTCTACAAACTACATCTTCATTTCTTGTAATATCATTGAGAATTTTTGCGGTTTTCTTTAAAGCAATATCGCCATATTCATGCCCATAGGCATCATTAATTATCTTCAATCCATTTAAATCTAAGTTAATAACTACAAATGGAAATTCTTCTAAATAATATAAATTTTCTAATTCTTTATCATAGATTTTCCGGTTATAAAGATCGGTTAAATAATCATGAGTAGATATATATACTAATTCTTTATAGCGATTTTCTTGTTCGGTTATATCTCTAGCTACTCCAACTGCACCAATTATTTCATTTTTATTGTTATACATCGGATTGATAACATTTTCGAAATAATAAGTTTTATTATTTCTTTCGATATCCCAAGAATAAATCATACTCTCGCCATTTAAAGCCTTTTCATATTGTTTTTCACGTTCTTTACTATAAACATCTCCAAAGACTTCTTCATGAGTTTTTCCGATAATATCTGCTTCTTTAACACCTAATATTTCTAAGCCATTCCCATAAACACCAATATATCTTTTATTTTTATCTATCACATAAACAATATCTGATGAAGAAGATAAAAGTGTTTCAAATTTTTGAACTTCTAAAGAAAGCTCTTGCATAGATTTTTCTAATTGTTTTTGATAACTAACAGATACTTCAATTAAATTAT
>JAGYOE010000002.1 GCA_018399755.1 Bacilli bacterium | reverse complement strand
CCTGGCGAATCACGGTCATTCTAAAGGTTTTGTTGCGATAACTTTTCCATTAACTCCAGTTTTATGAGGCATAGTAAAGTTTTCTTCTGTAGGAATATTTGGATTGAATATAACTCCGTTAGTTGCTTTTTCTTGACCGCCTGACCAAACATGATTATCAACTAATTTAATTGTTAAATCAGTTCCTAAATTGTTTTTAAAATGTAAAGATTCAAACTGATAATCATTTAAGATATTATTATGTTTAAGTAGTCTAGCGTTATGTTCTTTCCATTCTTTAACAGGATCATTATCTTCTGTTACTCTAGAAGCTTTAAAGATAGCTTCCCAAAGTTTTTCAACAGCTTTTTCTTCTTCTAAATCAGGGAAGATTTTTTTAGCCCAAATAGGGTTTGAAGCTGCGATAATTGTCCATTGTGAGCGGTTACCCATCATATGTTCGCGATAAAATGATAGTGCTTTAGATGCTGCTACACCTGCTTTTTGTTGTTTAACTGGATCTAGTCCTTTGTTAACACCAGGAATAGGTGAAACAACACTAATAACACAAGCTCCTTTATCGACAAAATATTTAAACTTATCGATTAAATATTCTGGTATATCAGTTAATGTTTCAACTGTTTGGTATTTAGTACCAAATTTTGAGATGTAATCATCTCTCCAATTAACTATAACTTTTTTTGCTCCTGCTTTATAAGCTTCTTCTACAACTTTTCTTACAATTTCTTTGCTTTCAGTAGAACCATTAACAACTACAACTTGATTTTCTTGTACGTTGGCTCCAATTTGCACAGATAAATTTGCTAATTTATCTACTAATAATTCTTTTGGCATAAAATCATTCCTTTCTATTTTCACTAATATTAGTATAACATGATTTATTATTAAACAAAAACAATTAATATTACCTATACGTTTTTCTTAAAACCTAGCTATGATATAATAGACTTATAAGCAATAATAGAAAGGATTCTAATATGGAAGAAAAAGTATATGTAAGTTGGGACTTTATTGAAAAATTTATGGTGGAAGCTTTTAAAAAAGTAGGAGTAGAAGAAAATGAAGCTAAAATTTGTACAGATGTATTAATGGAAAGTGATAAACGCGGAATTGATTCTCACGGTATTAATCGCTTTAAACCAATTTATATTGATCGTATCTTAGATAAAATTCAAAATCCACATACTAAAATTGACATATTAAAAGAAACGCCAACTACAAAAGTATTAGATGCTAATGATGGAATGGGAATGGTAGTTAGCTATAAAGCAATGGAAGAAGCCATTCAAAAGGCAAAAAAATATGGAATGGGAATGGTAGCTGTTAGAAATTCTACCCATTATGGAATTGCTGGTTACTATGCGACTATGGCAACTAAAGCGGGGATGATTGGTATTACTGGAACTAATGCAAGGCCTTCAATAGCTCCAACTTTTGGAGTAGAAAATATGTTAGGAACTAATCCTTTAACAATTGGCTTACCTACAGATGAAGAGTTTCCTTTTGTCTTGGATTGTGCAACTAGTATTACTCAAAGAGGAAAAATTGAGTATTTTGCTAAAGTAGGGAAACAAACCCCAAAAGGTATGGTAGTTGGGAGAGATGGTTTAGCAAAAACTGATTCTAAACAAATTCTTTCTGATTTAAAAAATGAAAAAGCTGCGCTTGCGCCTTTAGGTGGTATTGGCGAAGAATTAGCTGGTTATAAAGGCTATGGGTATGCTACTGTAGTGGAAATATTAAGTTCTGCATTACAAGCCGGAAACTTTTTAAAAATGCTAAGTGGAAGAGATAAAGAAGGTAATAAAACCAAATATCATTTAGGTCATTTCTTTATTGCAATAGACACAGAAGCCTTTATGGGGTTGGATAGTTTTAAAAAGACTGCAGGTGATATTTTAAGAGATTTAAGAAATTCTGAAGTAGCTCCTAAAGAAAAACAAATCTACACTGCAGGAGAAAAAGAATATCTTGCTTGGCAAGAACGTAAAGTTACTGGATTACCATTAACTAAAGCATCAATAAAAGATATTAAGGAGGTTAATGAAAAGCTAAATCTAAAGTTTGATTTACCTTTTTAAACATATGAAAAAATTTAAAGACCAAATAAGTAAATTAAATCCAATTCAATTTAAAGTAACTCAAGAAAAGGGCACAGAACCAGCATTTAACAATAAGTATAATGAAGAGTTTCGCGAAGGAATATATGTTGATATAGTTTCAAAAAAACCTTTGTTTTCTTCAAAGGATAAATATGATGCTGGATGTGGTTGGCCTTCATTTACAAAGCCAATAGATTTAAAAGAAGTTGAAGAGAAAAAAGATTTCTCTTATGGTATGAATCGCACAGAAGTAAAATCAAAATCAGCTGATTCACATTTAGGCCATGTATTTAATGATGGACCAATTGAAAAAGGAGGATTAAGATATTGTATTAATTCAGCTGCTCTAGAATTTATCCCCAAAGCTAAAATGCAAGAATTGGGATACGAAGATTATTTATATTTATTTGAGGAGAAATAAAAATGTCAGAAAGAATCAAAGTTAATCGTCAAGCAATTAGGGCTAAATGGAAAGATTTATATAATGTAAAAACCGCAAGAAAACAAAATAAAACAAAACCTAAAAATTTTATTGAACCTAAACCAAATGCAAAAATTATTACTTTAGAAAAAACTTTTCCTAATATAAAACAAAAAACATTAACAGAATGTATAAAGTCAAGAAGGAGTTTACGCTCTTATGCAAAGACACCAATGACTATTGAAGAACTATCTTATCTATTATGGGAAACTTCTAGAGTAGAATATATTGAAGATAATCGAGTTTATAAAACTATTCCAACTGCTGGCGCAACTAATTCAGGTGAAACTTATATCTATATTAATAATGTAGAGGATATTGAAAACGGAATATATCTATACTTACAAAACGAACATAAACTTGCTTTAATAAATCAAGCAAGTGATATTGAAAGAGAAGTTAACCAAGCGATATTAAGACAATTAAGAAAAGCACACGTTGTTTTCTTTTTTACATCTGTAGCAAGCAGGGTTGAATATAAATACGATTTTGTTGGGCCTAAATTAATAGCTCTAGAAGCAGGTCATGCTTGTCAAAACCTTTCATTAGCAGCTGAGGTTCTTGATGCAGGTGCTTGTGCAATTGCGGCTTATGACCAAGAAAAAATTGATGAACTATTAAAAATTGATGGAGAGGATCACTTTACTGTTTATTGTGCAACAGTTGGTAAAAAATAAACTAAATGAAAATTAGTAAAATAAGATATACAAGTTTAGAACAACTAAATCAAATGGAAAGATTTGATTTAAAATCTATGCCTAAAAAAGCCAAGTGGTATTTACAAGTATTAGCTTGGCTTTTAGCTTTGCCTGAAACTTTTTTATATAAAGTTAAAATAAGAAAACACAGAATGGAAGAGTTAAAAGGTGGTTATTTACTATTATGTAACCATAATAGTTTCTTTGACTTTAAACTTGCTACTAGAGCAATATTTCCAAGAAGCGCAAACTATATTGTTGCTGTTGATGGGTTTATTAATCGTGAAAAAATAATGCGAAATGTTGGTTGTATAGGTAAAAGGAAGTTTGTTCCTGATACAGCTTTAGTTAAACAAATTAAATATAGTATTGAAAAAAACAAATATATCTGTGCACTTTATCCAGAAGCAAGATACTCGCTTATAGGAACAAGGGCAATCTTACCCAATAGTCTAGGTAAAATGATTAAAAAATATAAATTTCCAGTTGCTACTTTTATTACTAATGGCAATCATTTACATCAACCAGTTTGGAACTTGCAAAAAAGACGAGTTAAATTTGAAGCAGATATGACTTATCTGTTTTCACCTGAAGAAATTGATAAATTAACTGTGGATGAAATTAATCAAAAAATTAAAAAAGCATTTTATTACAATGATTATCAATATCAATTAGATAAAAACATTAAAATAAAAAATAAAAACCGGGCTAAAAATCTTCATAAAGTCTTATATAGATGTCCGCATTGTAATAAAGATTTTACAATGCAAAGTGAAGGAACTAAATTATATTGTCAGGAATGCAAGATGACTTATCATCTAGATGAACTAAATAGACTTAAAAATATAAACGGAGAAACTAAGTTTTCATTTATACCTGATTGGTTTGAATGGCAAAGAAAAGTTGTTAGAGAAGAAATTATTAATGATAGATATAAAATTGTAACAGAAGTATATATTGATGCTTTACCTAATAGCACTGGGTTTTATCGTTTAGGTAAAGGCGAATTAATCCATGATAAATATGGTTTTCACTTACAAGCAAAACTAGATGATAAAATATTCACAATTAAAAAACCGGTTTTATCAAAATATGGAGTCCATATAGAATATGATTATTTTAAAAAAGGTGATTGTGTAAATATATCCACTGCTAATGATACATATTATCTTTTCCCGGTAAAACAAGAAATCTCAGTTACAAAATATCATTTTGCAGTAGAAGAATTATATAAAATTGCTAGAGGTGAAAAATGAGCCAAAAACAAAAAGAAATTATTGAAAAAACTAAATTCCCAATAACTAAGTCTGATATTATCAAAGGTCTAAAAACATTAGGAATAAATAAAACCTCTTTACTAGAAGTCCATTCTTCGTTATCGGCTTTTGGTTTTATAGTTAATAAAGAATATGATATTATCGATGCCTTGTTAGAAGTAGTGACAAAAGGTGTTATTATCATGCCTGCTCATACCAGTGAAATGACTAACCCTAGAGACTGGGAAAATCCACCTGTTCCTAAAGAATGGTTTGAAATCATTGAAAAAAACCGTAAACCATTTGACCCTAAAACTTTTTTACCTGAAAGAGTTGGACAAGTAGCCAAAACTTTTTTAAACTATCCAAAGGTAAAAAGAACCTTGCATCCTGAAACATCTTTAGGTGTATTTAATATGACTAATGATAATAGTTGGCTTAATCATAGTTTAGATGATCGTGAGTTAATTAATCCTTTATATAAACTAAAAGAAAATAACGGTAAAATTTTAATGATGGGGACAGACTTTTATTCTTGTACATCAATCCATTTAACTGAGTTTTTAAGTGATTATTCAACTATTGATAAATATGATTATAAAATTAAAATAAACAATAAGATTGTAAAAAAAACGGTAATTACTAAGTATTTTGATAAGGATGATATCAATTTTAAAGCAATAAGTGAAACTTACATAAAAAAATATAAAAACACCGATGATTATAAACAAGTTAAAGTAGGCTTAGCTACTTTAACACTCATCGATGCTTTTAAACTATATGAAATTGCTAAAGATTTTCACATAAACTATAAAGAATAATTAATTATAAGCTATATGACCATTACAGCGAGTCTCTGTACCGACTTCGTAATGGTTTTTTCTTTTGAGAATTATTTGTCCCCGACCAAATCCACCACTTAAAGGATCAATTTTAGTTTTATGGCCTAATTTAGTTAAGGCTTTTATTGTGCTTTTATTAAAATATGTTTCAAATGCTACTTCTAAACCTTTATCCCATCTAAATCTAGGGTAGTCTAAAGCTGCTTGAGGATTCATATTAAATTCAATCATATTCATTAATACTTGTAAATGACCTTGTGGCTGCATAAAACCACCCATAACTCCAAACGGACCTAAAGCTTTTTTATCTTTCATTAAAAACCCGGGGATTATTGTATGATAGGTTTTCTTTCTTGGCATAAGGCAATTATCATGGTTAGGATCTAAAGAAAATGTATGACCACGGTTTTGTAAGGAAATACCAGTATCTTCCACAACCAAACCACTACCAAACCCCATATAATTACTTTGAATAAAGGAAACCATATTTCCTTGTTTATCAGCTGTAGCTAGATAAACTGTGCCAGCACTTTTATAATCAATTGGCTTCATTAATTTAGCTTTACCGGTAATAGCTTTTTTTCTTAAATTTACATATTTATCACTTAGTAAAAACTCTGGTTTAACCTTCATATATAAAGGATCTGTTAAATATTTTAAAGTGTCGCTAAAAGCTATTTTTAAAGCTTCGATTTGTTTGTGATAGGTTAAAATATCATTCTCTTTAAAACTATCGTTTTTTAATAAATTTAATGCTATTAAACATGTTAAACCTTGTCCATTAGGAGGTAGTTCTAATACATCATAACCTTTATAATTAAGGCTTAATGGTTCAACAAATTCACTTTCAAATTCACTTAAATCACTTTCATCAATAAAACCGTTATATTTTTTCATAAATTTAACAATTCTTTTAGCTAAATTTCCTTTATAAAAACTTTCAGCATTAGTTTTAGCAATTTCTTCTAAAGTATTTGCCATATCATCATTTTTAAAAATATCTCCTGACTTATATCTTTTACCATTATTAGTAAACGTTTTAAAGAAATAATCATATTCTTTGCCTTTATTATTATCTTGATATACTTTTATAGCTTTATCAAAATAATAACCAACGGTTTCACTAAGAGAAAAACCATCTCTAGCAAGTTTAATTGCAGGGGTTAATACTTCAAGCAGTGTTAAATTACCAAAGCGCTCAATTAAGGTTGCCCAACCTTTAGGGGTTCCTGGTATAGTTACAGGAATAACTCCAAATTTAGGCATTTCTTTATAACCCTTAGCTTTTACTTTTTCAATGGATATATTTTTTGAACTATAACCAGAACTATTTAATCCATAGATTTTATCTTGATAGTTTATTATCGCAAAACAATCACTACCTATACCGTTACTACAGGGTTCAACCACAGTTAAAGCAGCTGCAGTAGCAATAGCAGCATCAATTGCATTACCGCCCTTTTTTAAGATTTCTAATCCCGCTTGAGAAGCTAGTCCTTCACTTGAAGCGATAGCTTCTTTAGCATAGGTTACAAATCTTCTGCTTAAATATTCTTTCTTCATAAATTATCACCTTATTTAATTATAACATAGCAATAAAAAAAGCTTAAAACTAAAATATTTTAAGCTTAATAAAAACTATTTTTAATTTTTTCTTGACGTATTTTTTCGCGATTTATTCTATAGGTTTTGCGCCTATCTAAAACGATAACGACATATATTTTTACAAAAGCATTTAAAAAGTACAAAACTAAGAAAACAACATTTAGAAAAACAAGAGTTGATAATTGTGTAAGCCTTTCATAACTTACAAAACCTGCAATAAATCCTGAAACAGTAAATATTGATAGAGATAGAAATACAATATTAAATAAAGTTAAATAAATTAAAATCCGTTCAATTTTCTTATCAATTTTATTTTGTAAAACTATACCAAACATTAAGAAGAAATAAATAAATTTTCCAATATCAGTCATAGCTTGAATAACTAAATTAAGCGGAAAACTAGTTACATAGAAAACAAAGAAAAAATAGCCAACTAAACTGATAATCGTAACAAAATTATAGGCAATAAAAAGCCTTGTTTCCCTATAATAAATTAAATTTATTAAATAAAAGGGAATAGTTAATAAAGTTAAGATAAGCGGATTATTTACACCCATTGCATATAAAACAACAAAGGCAATTGTTGAAACAATTATTATAATTATGTTAATTCTTTTTCTCATTAGCATCAATCCTTTTAATAATGATATCATAACTTTAAATGTATGTCTATAAATGGGTGAATTTAGTTATAATTGATTTAATTATATCTAGGGCTTTATTCATTTCATTTATTGAAGCATATTCATATGGGCCATGGAAATTATAACCGCCAGTTCCTAAATTTGGACATGGAAGTCCCATAAAAGATAATCTTGCGCCATCAGTACCCCCTCTTATAGGTTCTATAATTGGTTCGATATTATTCTCTTTAATAGCCGCTATTGCTAAATCGATTTTTTCTTGATGGTCTTTTAGTACTTCATCCATATTAAAATAAGAATCTGTTAGTTCTAATTTACAAGCATTATAATTATATTTCTTATTAATAAAGTCAGTTATTAACTCAAAGTCATGTTTTTGTTTGTTAAATTTCTGTTTGTCGTGGTTTCTAATAATCATTGTCATTAGGGTTTTTTCAACCGTACCTGATTGTTCAACTAAATGGTTAAAACCTTGATAGTTTTCTGTTAACTCCGGTTTTAAATTTTTAGGTAATAAAGAATAAAATTCATTTGCGATATCTAAAGAATTAATAAGTTTATTTTTGGCAGAACCAGGATGAACGCTTTTTCCAATAAAGGTAAGTTTAGCAGTTGCGGCATTAAAGTTTTCATAGGCAATTTCCCCAACTTTGGAACCATCTAAAGTAAAACCAAAATCAGCATTTATTTTCTTTACATCAATATACTTTGTTCCTGTACCAACTTCTTCATCAGGAGTAAATACAATAACGATTTCCCCATGTTTATAATCAGGGTTATTTACTATATATTCTGCTATAGTCATTATTTCAGCAACACCTAGTTTATCATCAGCGCCAAGTAAAGTAGTGCCATCGGTCACAACTAAATCATCACCAACTTTATCATTTAAATTTGGAAAAGTTTTAGGATCAATGGTAATGTTTTTTTCCTTATTTAAAATAATATCTTCGCCATTATAGTTTTTAATTATTTTTGGTTTTACATCTTTACCACTAGCATCAGGAGAAGTATCCACATGAGCAATTAAAGCTAATGCAGGAACTTTTTTATCTAAATTACTAGGTATTCTAGCAATAACATATCCATACTTATCAATTGAAACGTTAATTTTTAATTCAGACAATTCTTTAACAAGGTCATTTAATAAAGTAAATTGTTTATTAGTAGAAGGATAGGTTTTTGAATTAGAATCTGATTGAGTATCGTATTTAACATAGTTAATAAATCTTTCTAAGACTTTCATTTTTTTTAGTCCTTTCACAATTAATTATATAGTTATTTTAACATATTTTCTTATTTTTAGGTAAATAAAACTTTGGCAATTATGATATAATAAATTTAAGGAGTAATCATGGGCAAATATTATTTTCATAAACATAAAATTGATGATTTGTTTGGTATTAGTCTTGTAAAACTAGGATTAAAAATCAAACATTTTTTAAGTAAAAAAAATATTGATAATGATTTTTATGAAAAACTTTCTAAAAATTATCGTTATCCAAAAAATATAGATTTTAACCAAGAATATTTAGATAAACTATTAGTTGAGACAATTAATTATAAAGATTATGATAATAAATACTGTTTAATTCAACTTCACGGAGGAGCCTATATTTATGAGTTTAATGACAATTACAGGCGTATGGCAAAAAGATATTTAAAAACAAATAAACATTTAAAAATTTATTCGCCATACTATTCTTTGGCCCCTAATCACCCTTTTCCTCAAGCTTTAAATGAGGTTTGTATGCTTTATGAAAATCTCTTAAAAAAATATCCGCCAGAAAATATTATAATAGCTGGAGATAGTGCAGGTGGAGGTTTAGCATTAGCTTTAGGTTACGAAATATATGATAGATCACTACCTGCCCCTCAAGCAATTATCACTATGTCAGCTTGGACTGATTTTGCGGCTGAAGGTTTATCTTATGAGATAAATAAATATAAAGATATGTTTTTTGGGGTTGGTAAAGTAAAACTAAATAAAACTGCATATAGTATGAATCATAGTTTTTACCATGAAAAAATTTCACCAAAATATGGTGATTATAAAAAATTGCCAAAATTACTAATGTTTGTAGGGGGGCATGAATTAATTGAATCTGACACACTAGATATTGGTTTAGAACATGATTTAGCAATAGTACATGTATTTTCAAAAATGTTTCATGTTTTTCCGATGGGATTTAATTTTATGTCGGCTTCAAGAAAAGCATGGGAAATAATTGAAGAATTCATTAATAAACAATTTATAAAGGAGGAAGTTAATGAGTAATATAGCTAAAAATCAAGATTGGTTTAAACTTGATAATTCCGCAAAAATATTTCCTTCTGTATCAAATCATAAGGAAACAAATACTTTTAGAGTAACTATTACTTTAACTGAAAAAATAAATCCAGAAAATTTACAAATTGCAACGGATATAATGTTAAATAGATATCCTATGTTCAAAGTCAAATTAAAAAAAGGTTTATTTTGGAGTTATTTTGACTATAATTCTAAACCGTTAATAATTAGAGAAATGCCGTTTAAAATTTGTGCGCAAATTGATCCTCGAGAAAACAATGGTTATTTATTTAAAGTAATGTATCGCAACCAAGATATCGCTATAGAAATGTTTCATTCTTTAGCTGATGGTGGTGGAGTGATGATGTTATTAAAATCATTAGTTTATGAATATTTGGTATTAGAAGGTAAAAAAATCAAACCTGATAATCTTATATTAACCAAGAATGAAAAACCAGAATATGAAGAATATGAGGATGCTAATGTTAAATACTATAATAAGAAAAACCGCAAACATATTCCTGAAGAAAAGGCATACAGAATAAAAGGCACGCAAATTAGTGATGATAACACTGGCTTAATTTCAGGCATTATTAATACAAAGGATATTCTAAAATTATCTCGAGAAAATGAGATGACAATTACAGAATATTTAGCTTCTGTGTTAATGCATGTAATCTATAAAACGCAAATTCAATATCGCGAGAGTATAAAATCAAATGAGCGACCAGTTAAAATATTTGTTCCAGTAAATTTGCGTAAACATTTTCCTTCTAAAACTTTGAGAAATTTTTCAAATTTTATTAAGACAAAAATGCATATGAACAAACCTGATATTAGCTTTGAAGAAATAAAAACCGTTGTGAAAGAGCAGTTTTCTGAAGGAATTAAAAAATCCGAATTAATTAGAAAAATGAGTGAAAATGTAGCCTTTGAAAAAAATATTTTTCTAAGAATGACACCGTATTTTCTTAAAAATTACGTGTTAAAAATAGGTTATAATATGTTAGGCATTAAACTTAATACTATGAGTTTAACTAATATTGGAAGAATTGACTTTCCTGAATCAATGAAACCATTTATAAAGGGGGTAACTGCTTATATTAATGCCGGAAAGTTTAATGCGGTAAATTGTGCAGTTGTTTCTTATGAAGATCAGTTTAAAATTACTTTTACTAGAAGCATTATTGAAACTAATTTAGAAAAAGAATTTTTTAGATTTCTAACTTCAAAAGGTTTAGATTTAGAATTAGAAAGTAATTTTGTGGAGGAACACTCATGAAATATTGCGATAAGTGTAATGTAAAAATTGAAACTAACCATGATTACTGTCCGCTTTGTCATCAAACACTTGAAGGAGAAAATGAAGAAGAAGTAATCGAAAAGTATCCCGATTATCAAACAAATATTCGGGGTTTAAAATCAATGACCAAAAGGATTATGTTGTTTGTTAGTGTTACTTCAATCGTTATTTTGTTAATTATAAATGCCTTAACAGGCCTAGAAAATCCATGGTCGTTAGTGCCGATTGGCTCAATTATATATTTTTGGTTATTGATGACAGTTGGAATTTTTTCTAGACATAATATTGCCTTTAAAATATTTGTTTTAACCATAACCTTAATTTTTTTGGTTTATTTAATTGATGAGGCAACCGTTTCTAATGGTTGGGCATTAAACTATGTAGCGCCAATTTTATTATTATCATGTAATTTAGCAATTTCATTTATAATCGCAATTAGAAAAATTAATTATCGAGATTATATTAGTTATTTATTATTAATTGTCTTATTTTCGGTTGCGCCAATAATATTGATCTTGTTTGGTGTAGTAGATGTATTATGGCCTGCCATAGCAACTCTGGGATTTGCAATTTTCATTTTATTGTTTATCATCTTTTTCTTTCCTAAGTCAATAAAAGAAGAAATTAAAAAGCGATTTCATGCATAAAAAAAAGCCAGTTATTAAACTGGCTAATTTTTTTATATTTTTATTTCTCCTCTTAAGGTTTTCTTAGAGACAACATTTATATTTTTATCTTTATCTTTGTTTTTAAATTCAATATCACCTGTAACTGATTTTAAATTAGCGTTTTTTGGATAATACTCTTTTGCTTCAAAATCTCCTGATACAGAATTATAAATAAATTCTTTAGATTCACAACTATTAATATTAGTATCACCAGATACAGAATTTATCTTAAGATTTTCTATTATAACTACTAAGTCCATATCGATATCACCGCTAACAATTGAGATAGTTAACTCTTTTATTTCGCTTTGTTTTAATTCGACATCTCCACTTACAGTTTTAATGTAAAAGTTAGTTGCTTTAATGGTTTTAGCTTCAATATCTCCGCTTACATTTTTGATTTTAAGATTTTCTGAAGTGAGATTAGAAAATTCGAAATCTCCACTAGTTGCCTTATAGTCAATTTCTTTTAAAGTTTTATCATGAGGCACTTTGATTATGAATTTTGCACTTCCACTTGAAAAAGAGAATAAGCCAAAAGTTTTTTCGTTTTTCTTTTCAATAGTTAAGCACTCTGATTCAACTTCAATATTATATTTATTTAGTTTTACTCGCTTACCATAAATTTCAAATTGATTGCTATTAGATATTTCTAGTTTTAAATCTTCAGATATTAGCTTTATGAAAAACTTATTGATGGTTTCTTGATCAAATGATTTTATTAACTTATATTCATTATTTTTATTTTTACTATCTGGCTCTATATCCTTTAATTCTTTAGCTATCTTTTCTGGATCACCGAATTTTTCGGTGATTTTACTTTCTTCTAGCCCTTCATCTAGAGCTAATTGCATCATTTCTTTGTGGTCGTTTAATATTTCTGCAATGGTTTCTTCGTTAAAACCTAACTTAGTTAGTTCTTTCTTTAAATTTTCTAAGAATGTCTTCATGTTTTTTTCCTCCCTTATTTAATATTTCATATACTCCACCGATAAACTCATCCCAATCATCTCTAAGTTTTAAATAATAATTAAAACCCTTATTGGTGATTTTATAGTACTTTCTCGGTGGGCCATTTGAAGACTCTTGTAAGTAGGTTGTAAAGTACTCTTCCTTTGTTAATCTTCTAAGAATTGGATAAATAGTGTTTTCATTAACATCTAAGTGTTGGCTTATATTATTAATAATCATATAGCCATACATATCTTCCATAGCTAACTCAGATAAAACACATAATTCAATAATTCCGCGTTTAAATTGTGAATTCATTTAACCCTCCTATAACACTATTGTAACACAGTAGTGTGTTAAACACAATAATGAAAATAAAAAAATAAAAAGGTGATTTAACACCCTTTTATCCTACTAATATATTTTCTTTTGGATAGTCGATTTTACCAGAAAAATCTTGTTTCCAATTTTTATTTATTATTCCAAAGACTGTGATTGGGCCTAACCTACCAATAAACATAAGTGCCGATAGCAAAACTTTTGAAGCTGGGAATAACTCAGTAGTAATGCCGGTTGAAAGACCAACAGTTCCAAAAGCAGAAAAAGATTCAAATAAAATATTTAATAATTTATTATCATAACCCATATTTTTTGCTTCTATTAGGGAGACAATTAAAAAGAATAGAATTGTAACACTAAAAGCTAAAATTGCTATGATAAAAGCTTTGATTCGGTTGTGGTTTTCAATCATTCTTTTATGAGTAATAAATGGTTTACCTCTTAAAAAGCTAATGATAGAACCAAAAATTATAAAAAGAGAAGTTGTTTTAATCCCACCACCTGTTGAGTTAGGTGAAGCACCAATAAACATAAATGCTATAATTACTGTTAATGTTATATAACTAAATTTAGATATATTAACAGTTGAAAAACCAGCAGTTCTTGTTGTTACACTTTGGAAAATAGCTTCTAACCAAGTTATATTTTCATATTCTAACGCTTTAATTAACAAAGTACCAAGAATGATTAATATAATGGTTATGGTAATTACTAGTTTTGAATAAATTGTAAGTTTTTTCCATGATTTTTTTTCTAAAATATCGCGAATAACAATAAAGCCAATACCACCAATAATAATCATTACCATAGTGTTGATATTTAATAATACATTTGCTGAATATGCTTGCATTGATGTGTCGCCAAAAATATCAAAGCCAGCATTATTAAAACTTGAAATTGCATGAAAAGCTGAAAATCCTAAGGCTTTTAAAAAAGTATGGTCAGGTAAAAATACGATTAAATTAACCAACATACCAACAAACTCAATAGAAAGAGTAATAATTACAATTGATCTTACTAATCTAATCATTCCACCATGGGTTGGTTGATTTAAAGCTTCTTTAACTAAATAACGTTCCGTAACTCCGATTCTAATTCCTAATATCATCAAGATATAAACGGCAATAGTAATAATACCAATACCGCCTATTTGAATTAAAAGCGCTAAAACAATTTTACCAAAAACTGTAAAAGTAGCGCCTATATTAGCTATTGTGGAAAGCCCTGTTACACATACTGCAGAAGCTGAAATAAAGATTGAATCATACCAAGATAACGAACCTGAATCTACTGTTACCATAGGCAGTTTCAATAAAAAAGTTCCAACTACTATTATTCCTAAAAAGCTAGCAAGTATTATTGCTAAAGGTGAAAACATTCTTTTTTTCATGTTAATCTCCTTTATCAAAGTTATATAAATTATACTACTTTATATTTTTTTTGGCAAATTAGTTTTTTATTATTTTTATTAACTTATAAATTTGATATAATGAATTAAAAAGGAGACATGATGTTAGTATTAGTTGGACCAAGTGCATCAGGTAAAACTGAATCTGCAAAAATTATGATAAATAGATATCCAATTTCACGAGTAGTTACTTGTACTACTAGACCTAAACGCATGAATGAAATTGATGGTTTCGATTATCATTTTTTAACTGAAAAAGAGTTTTTTGAAAAAAAGGCTGATGGATTTTTTATTGAAACAACAAAATATAATAGTTACTACTATGGTACTCCAAAAAACGAGTTAGGAGAAAATAAATTTATTATATTAGAACCTAAAGGTTTAGAAAGTTTTTTGAGTTTAGATATAGATTTAGTAGCTATTTATTTAAAAACCAAAGAAGAAGTAAGAATTGAAAGAATGAAACAAAGAAAAGATAAAATTAAAGATATAAACGCAAGAATAGCTGAAGATAAAGAACAATTTGATTTAGAAATAATTAAAGGCTTAGATTTAGTAATTGATACCTCAAATATAACTTTATCAAACTTAGCTGATTTAATTTATAAAGAATATATTGATATATTAACAAGGAAGAAAAATAAATATAAACAATTATCATTGTTTGAGGAGAAGGAAGAATGAATCTAGAAATAAAACAAGCTAAAAGAGAAGATGCTAGTCTAATTTTAGAATTTATCAACGCAATAGCAAAATATGAAAAATTAGCTAATGAAGTAGAAGCTAAAGTAAGTGATATTGAAAAATCGAT
This sequence comes from Bacilli bacterium, assembly GCA_018399755.1. GTDB lineage: Bacteria > Bacillota_I > Bacilli_A > Izemoplasmatales > Hujiaoplasmataceae > Hujiaoplasma. The sequence goes on along the minus strand of JAGYOE010000002.1, from coordinate 80,194 downwards.
TTTTGATAATCAAGATGCTTATGTCGTTATTGCTTATTTAAATAAGCAACCAGTTGGCTTTGCTTTATATTATTATAATTATTCAACTTTTAAAGGTAAAAAAGGCTTATATTTAGAAGATTTATTTGTTTATAAACCATACCGTGCTATGGGAATAGGTAATAAGTTATTTGAGTATTTAAGGTCTCTAGCAAAAAAAGAAAACTGCGGAAGAATGGAATGGGTATGTTTAAATTGGAATCAAAAAGCCATCGATTTCTATCAGAAAAAACAAGCATCTCCTTTAAAAGATTGGACAACGTTTAGACTTGATGAAACAAAGCTTTAATGACCTAAGCAAACTAGTTGATTAAGGCTAATAGTAATGTTAGAATATATAGGAATTAATAACAATTAGGAGGAATAATTATGCCAGTACATGTTACTACAGACACATTTAAAGAAGAAGTTTTAGAATCAGATGTTCCAGTAATAGTTGATTTTTGGGCGCAATGGTGTAGACCGTGTTTAATGATAGCACCGGTTTTAGAAGAAATTGCTAATGAGTATGATGGAAAGGTAAAAATTGCTAAAGTAAACGTTGATGAAGAAGGTTACTTAGCAAATCAATATCGTGTTTCAAGTATACCAACAATCTATCTTTTTGAAGATGGAGAAGTAAAAAATCAAATAATAGGATTAATGAGAAAAGAAGACTTAATTAAAAAATTAGGAATTTAAAGATGCATGATGTTATCGTAATTGGCGGAGGACCTGCAGGTGCATCCGCCGCTATTTATTTACAGAGATCAAAACTTGATGTTTTACTAATTATGAAAGATTATGGAACATTGGAGAAAACACAACATATAGATAACTATTGGGCTTTTGAAGATACAATGGATGGTAAAGAGTTAGTTGAACAAGGTATTGCTCAAGCTAAAAGACTAGGTGTTTTAGTTAAACAAGAAGAAGTGTTAAATATTGAAAACTTTAATGATTTTTCTGTTAAAACCAATAAGGGTGAACACCATGCAAAAGCAGTGCTTTTAGCAACTGGCCAAACCAAACCCAATTTAAGGGTAAAGGGTTTTAGAGAATATACTGGAAAAGGTATTTCTTTTTGCGCGATTTGTGATGGCTTTATTTACCGAAATAAAAAGATTGCAGTTATCGGAAATCGAGCATTTATGTCAGAAGAGTTAGAAACATTACAAAATTTTACTGATGATATTACTGTATTTACCAATGGATTAGACTTAGAAGTTGAAGTTGATCAACCAGTTAATACTGAAAAAATAACGGAAATTAAAGGTAATGATGTGGTTGAAAAGATTGTGACTGAAAATGGTGAATATAAAGTTGATGCTATTTTTATTGCAATGGGAACACCATCAGCTAATGATTTCGCTTTAAGAATAGGCGCATTTACTAAAAACAATAATATACTTGTTGATGATAATTTTATGACAAATGTAGATGGACTATTTGCTGCAGGAGATTGCATTGGTGGCTTATTACAGATTGTAAAAGCAGCTAGTGATGGCGCTCATGCTGCAATCGCAATGAATAAATATGTTCGTTCATTAAAAAAATAAAACCGGAAAAATTTTCCGGTTTTTTTATTTTTGTAAAAGTAAAATCATTTCTCTTAATGTTTTAGCAGCTACTGCAGTAGAAACATCAGTTGAATCTATTTTTGGTGCTAATTCAACAATATCAGCTCCGACAATATTTTCTAATTTTTCAAAAGCTTTCATAGCTTTTAACAATTCTTTATAAGTTATTCCGCCTGGTTCAGGAGTTCCTGTTCCAGGAAATATTGATGGGTCTAATATGTCTAAATCAATAGTAATATATACTGGAGACATTTTAATTTCATTGATTATATTTTCCAATGTATTGATTGTGTATTTTTCCATATAAGTATGACCTTGTTTAGAAAATTCAAATTCACTTTTTTCGCCACTTCTAATACCAAATTGATATATACGGTTATCGCCAAGAATATCATAACAGCGTTTAATTACTGTTGCATGTGATAACTTCATTCCTAAAAATTCATCTCTTAAGTCTGTATGGGCATCGAGATGGATTATTTTTAAATCAGGATATTTTTCTGATAAAGCTAAAACTTGTGGATAGGTTACTAAATGTTCTCCGCCAACCATCATTGGTAATTTATTGTCTTTTAATATTTTTTTTGTGGTTTGATAGATAATATCAAGCGATTTTTTAACATCACCCATTGGTAATTCTAAATCACCAATATCAGCTGTTTGATAATCTTTTAAATCCATATTTTTATATGGTGAATACCATTCAATGCCAATTGATTCAACTCTAATTGCATTAGGACCGAATCTAGTTCCTGGCCTATATGAAGTGGTTGTATCTAGTGGTGCAGAAAATAGAATAACATCACTCACAGAATATTCTGAATTACAGCTTTGAAAAGACAAATCTACTTTTTTAAAATTCATTTTTTATTTTCTCACTATATTTAACCCAATTTTCTTTATCAATAATGGTTATTTTTGTATCATCTAAATCACTTTGAAGGGCTTTTGATTTATTTTGATAAAACTTAATATCATCAACAACGTTTTTTGAAATTACTTCTCCAGGGATTACTATTGGAATTCCTGGTGGATAAATCATAACTGATTCACCGGCGATTTCATTAATTGCTTCTTCTAAATCTACAATTACTTTTGGCGCATGATAAGCATCTCTTGGCCTTGCAAAAGTTTCTGGGAATTGGTATTCAAATTCTATTTTTGGTAGTTTATCTTTGATTTTATAATATTCCTTAGCTAGTTTTTTAAATCCTTGAACTAGCCTATTTAAATCGCTTTTTTTTGTGCCTATTGTTAAGATTGCTAGAACAATATGAGATTCAGCTAATTCTAGTTGGATATTATATTTCTTTTTCATAAGTTGATAAACCTCAAAACCTGATAAACCTAAATCTGATACTTTAATAATTATTTTGGTTTCATCGAAACCATAACTTTTTCGTTTTTTAAAGTAATCATTATCGATGACTTTTATTCCCCGAATAGTTTTTAAATCTTTTCTAGTTTCCTTTGCCATCTCTAATAATTTATTGATTTTTGTTTCACCTTTAAAATACATTGTTTTTCTAGCAACATCAATACTAGCCATAAGTAATGAACTAGGTGATGTTGATTGTAACATATTTAATGTAGCTCTTAATCTTTGGTGATTAATTCTATCGCCTTTAGTTAATATTATTGACGATTGTGTAAATGAACCTGCAGTTTTATGCATAGAAGAAGCTGATATATCTACCCCAGCATCCATCGCTGATAAGGGTAGTTTTTTTGAAAAATAAAATTGGGCTCCATGAGCTTCATCTGTCATAACTGTTAAATTGTTTTTATGTGCATATTCAGTAATGGTTTTTAAATCTGAAACCACGCCAAAATAAGTTGGATTTATTAAAAATAGGGCAGTTGCATCTGGATTTGCATCAAGAGCGTTTTTTACACTATCAAAACTTACATCATTAGCAATACCTAAATGTTGATCAATAATCGGTTGGATAAATATTGGAACAGCGCCTGATAATATTAAACCGTTGATAACGGATTTATGGACATTTCTTGGTAAGATAATTTTATCATTTGCTTTACATACTGACATAATCATCGCAAGAATACCAGTTGTAGTACCATTGGTTAAAAAATATGCTTTATCAGCATTACATGCTTCTGCCATAAGTTTTTCAGCTTCAAGGATTACTCCTGTTGGTTTATTTAAATGATCTAATCCAATTGGTGAATTTGAGTCTAATAAATAAGTTTTTTTACCAATGTATTTAATTAAGTCATTATCTATTTTACCTAATTTATGTCCAGGGACATCAAAAGGCGCGACATTGCTTTCGCCGTATTCTTTTAATTTAGTGAAAAATGGTGTTTTTCTTTGGTTGCTTTTGTTCATTAACATCCCCTTCTTTTTTAAATATTAATCGATAAGAAAATAATACCACAATTTCCTAAAAATACAATAAAAAAGAATCTAAAAATTAAAAATAATTTTTAAGTATTCCTTAAAAATTTATTTGTAAAATAAACTTTTTCAGATTACGCTAAAAAATAGCGTTATTTTTAAATTTAATTTAAATTTGATAATGAAAGCAAGACTTAATTATGTTAAAATAAATTGGGAGTGAAATAATGGAAGAATTAAGGAAAAGAATTGACAATATTGATGAATTATTAAGTGAATTATTTTTTGAAAGAATGTCAGTTATTAAACAAATAGCTGATTTTAAAAGTAAAAATAATATAGCAATAGAGAATTTATCTCGAGAAAAAGAAATTATTAAAAGACTAAATAAAGATAAAATCTATTTAAAAGATTTATTTCCTAAATTTATGACCAATTTATTTGAAATATCAAAGGTTTATCAAGAGTTATTAATAAAGGAGGAGGAAAAATGAAATATATTGACTTAAGAAGTGATACAGTAACAAAACCTACCCAAGAAATGTTAAATGCAATGATAAATGCCGAAGTTGGTGATGATGTATTTAGTGATGATCCTACAATGAATGAATTAGAAGTTTTAGTTGCTAAAAAATTAGGAAAGGAAGCTGGAGTTTTTATTCCTTCAGGAACCTTTTCAAACCAATTAGCATTATTTACTCATTGTAATCAAGGCGAAGAAGTAATAGTAGATCAGTTTGCTCATATTGTACAACATGAATCGGGAGCCAGCCCGATTATTTCTAGTGTTCAATTATTTACCTTAGAAAGTGAAATGGGTATCTGGAATTTAGAAAAACTAGAAAAGATGATTAAGAAAAGAACAATTTCTACAACTCAAACAAAGGTTATCTGCTTAGAAAATGCTTATAATGGAAGGGCGCTTCCACTTGATTATTTTGCTAAAGTAAAAAAAATAGCTGATAAGCATAATTTAATAATTCATTTAGATGGCGCAAGGATATTTAATGCTGCCCTTGCTTTAGGTGTAGATGTAAAAGAGGTGGCCAAGTATGCAAATACAGTTAGTGTATGTTTATCTAAAGGTTTATGTGCTCCAGTTGGATCGGTTTTAGTTGGTTCAAAGGAATTTGTAAAAAAAGCAAGATTAAAACGAAAAATTATGGGTGGCGGAATGCGGCAAGTTGGTATCTTAGCTGCGGCAGGTAAGATTGCTATTGAAAAAATGTCAAAACGTTTACACGAAGACCATAAAAACGCTATCTATATGGAAAAATTATTAAGAGAAATACCAAATATTATAATAGATGAAAATCAAAGAGATATTAATATGGTGTTTTTTAATATCGATGATGATAGAAAATATGATTTAGAAGAATATCTTTTTAAAAACGGTGTAAAAATTTTAGGTTATGAAGATGGATTTCGGTTTGTAACACATAACGATTTGAGTAAATCAGAAATCAAAACAGCGGTTAATTTAGTAAAGAATTTCTTTGATTAATAAGGCGTTTTAATATTGAAAAATGTCTTGGTTAGTTTTTTTTATTATGTTATAATACTTTTGATTAAAAACGGAAAATGGAGGATAACAAATGATTTTTCATAAGGCGAAAGGGGTACAAATTGATGGCCGCAAAGAATTGTGTAAAAAGCATCCATTGATTGACTATTTAAATCCTGATACAGTTTATATCCCGTTAGTTCAAAGACATCTTAAATTAGAGCCAGTTGTAGATGTTGGAGACATTGTAAAAATCGGTCAAGTCGTAGCTGAAGTCGGCGGATTCGGTGCGATAACTTCACACGCTAGTATTAGCGGAGAGGTTAAGAGTTTTAAAAAAGTTTGGCATTCAAGCGGGAAAATGGTTGAAGCAATTGAAATCAAAAATGATTTTAAAAACCAACTTGATGAACGTATAAAAGCGGTAAAGAATGTCAAAGAACTAACTCGAGAAGAGTTAGTAGAAATAATGAAAAATGCAGGCTTAACAGGTTTAGGTGGTGCTGGTTTTCCAAGTTATATAAAATATCAAACGAAAGAAAATATTCACACTGTGATTATTAACGCAGTGGAATGTGAACCTTATTTGACTTGTGATTACCAATTTATTATTAGATTTGCAAAGAAATTAATTAAAGGCGCAACCTATATGAAACGAGCAGCTGAAGCTAGTAAGGTTGTTATAGCTTATAAGGCGTATAATACTAAGGTTGAAGAAGTATTAAAACCTTACTTAGATAAATATCCTGATATTGAGTTGTATCCAATCAAAGACATTTATCCAGCTGGTTGGGAAAAATATATCGTTGAACAAATCACGAAAAAAACCTATAAGTCTTTACCAGCTGAAATTGGAGTAATTGTTAATAATTCAGCTACTGCAATCATCTATTCAGATGCAGTTGAAAGAAATATTCCGCTAATATCTCGACCAGTAAGCATTACTGGTGAAGGGATAAAAGAACCTAAAACTTTCTTTGTTCCACTGGGAACAAAGGTTAGCGATTTGATTGAACAATGTGGCGGATATATAGATGGTCTAGAACCAATGAAGGCAAATTATATTGCTGGGGGTCCAATGACCGGTAGAGCAATTTTTATTGATGATTTAGTAGTAAATGATACTTTAGGCGCAGTAATAATAAAACTGTTTGAAGAAAAAGATTATCCTGAATGCTTAGGTTGTGGAAAATGTGCTGATGTATGTCCGGTATATATAACACCAACAGAAATCAAAAAAGCATATGAAAGAAAAGATGTAAATCTTTTAGGATTATTAGACGCAAATAAGTGTATGGAATGTGGATTATGTTCTTATATTTGTCCATCACATGTGGAAATTACTGATGCGGTTAAAAAAGGTAAAGAATTACTAAGGAAAGGAGCTAAATAATATGGCAAGATTTGCTGGTGGTAAGGCCCCGTTTATAAGAATTGCTAATGAAAAAGGCGAAAACACAAAACGAATAATGCGAGATTTTTTAATCGGTTTATTGCCTGTAATTTTATTTAGCTGGTATAAAAATGGTATTTCAGTTTATTTAGATGGAAACATTAGTGTTTTAGAGATGTTTTATCCACTTTTCTTTATTATAATGGGTGGATTATTGGCTTATATAATGGAAGGTATTTTCTTTTATATAACTGATAAAGATAATCGAAATCTAAAAGGAATTATGCGAAGACTAAATACATCTTATGCAGTTATTCCTGGAGTGATTCTAGCATTATTGCTTCCTTTATACACACCAATCTGGATTTTAATGTTTGCAGCTTTTATAGCAACTATCGTAGGAAAGATGTTATTTGGTGGTTTTGGTAATAATGTATTTAATCCAGCACTATTAGGATATGCAGTTGTTGGTTTTACTTTTAGTGGAATTGTAACTGATATTAATGTTATTTTTAATGGTTCAGAAATAGTTATGGATTCATATGCTGGAGCGACTCCACTTGGTACATTAGCTTCATTTAGAGGAACAGGTGATGCTTTCTCTTATCAAGCTTTAGTTGAACCATATGGTAATCTTTGGGACTTCTTTTTAGGAACAATCCCAGGTGCTTTAGGAGAAACATCAGCTTTTGCTATCTTAATTGGTTTTATTTGGTTAGCATTTAGAAAAGTAATTAAATGGTTTACTCCAATTATATATATAGCTACAGTATTTGGATTATCTTGGTTAATTGGAATTATGGCTGGAGATTCAGGTGTTTGGTTCCCAACTTATTCAATTCTTACAGGCGGAGTAATGTTTGCGGCTGTTTATATGGCTACAGAACCAGTATCTACGCCAACTAATCCTTTAGGAAAGATTTTCTTTGCACTATTCTTAGGTGTGCTAACAGTATTATTTAGATTTGTTGGTAGTTTACCTGAGGGTGTAGGAACTTCTTTAATCGTTATGAATATTTTTGCAATACCGATTGATACTTATTCAGGCGTAATAAGAACCAAGTTATTTAAAAAACCTGGTCCATTATATATCTCGATTCTAGTTGGAGTGTTGATTATTTTAGTTATTTATACATTAGTTGCTTCTGGCAATATGTATACTGCGATTACTTCTCTATTTAATTTAGGGCAGGTGATATAAAATGAAAAACTTTTTAAATAAATACGGAATAATAATTAGTTTAAGTTTAGCATTATTATTAATATTTATCTTTGGTGGTATGTATTCAAGATATATGACCAATCAAATTGATGTTCACGAACAAGAAAGATACGAAGAAAAATTATTAACAATTGTTGATGAAGGTAGTTCTTTAGAAGAATTTGCATCTAGTGGTTTAGAAACTGAATTTAATAAGCCAAATGGTACAGGAACATATCAACCAGAACTTATTGATTCATTCTTAGTTAAAGATAAAGATAATAATGATATTGCAATAATCTATGTTGTAGAAACATATGGTAATAGCGAAGGCTTAAAAGTTGCATTTGCTTTATCACTTGAAGAAGATGATATTATCGATATGATGGTTATTGAACACAACGAAACAGTTAGTGAACCGGGACAATTTTATAATAAGTTAATTGATGAAAACTTTTTCGAGCAATTTGAAAATAAAGATTTAGATGTAATTGATTTTACTGTTGATGCAGTGAGTGATGCTACATATTCATCAAAAGGTTTTGAAGTAGCAATGCAATATGCTCGCGAGTTATATGCAGATGATTTTGATGATTATGAAATAATTGAAATTAATATTCAGGTTAACTCAGTTAATTATAATTATGATTTAACCACAATTAATGATTATCAATTTATTGCTAATATCACTTTTGGTAAAGACAACAATGAAGCTAGTGTTGCATTGGATAATGACTTTAATTATCTTCAAATTATTTCCGGGGTTGAACCAACTGCTTCTGAGATAGAAGCTTTACCTAATTATATAGCTGATTCAGGTGAAGTTAGTAATTCATTAAGAGTAGTGAGTTATGATGATACAACAAATACAATTGAAGTAAGAGTAAGAGGATATAGCTCAGCTGGAATTATTATGGAAATTGAATTAAATTCAAGTTTAACAGATTATAATTCAATTGATATTATTAGCACAAATGAAAATTATGATGATCCTTATAATGGTGGTTATGATGGAGCTGAAGCACCAGCTGTAGAAGATGAATATTTAGTTGAATACACTAATAATGATGTAATTATGGATAGTGTAGCAGGAGCTACACGTACTTCTGAAGCTATGATTGATGCCTTGACTTGGTTAGATCAATTATTAGTAGAATTGAATGGAGGTAGCTAAGATGAGTGGAGGATTAAAATCAGGATTAGTATTACTAACATTTGGTTTAATTTGCGGTTTATTATTAGCAGTAGTTAACGAATTTACCGTAGATAAAATAGCTGCTGAAGAATTAAGATTAAAAACTCAAGCAATTGAAGAATATTATAGTTTAGACGAGTATTATATTGAAATTGAAGAATTTGAAGAAGGAAATATTGACTCAATATTTTATATTAAAGAATCGGAAGATTCAGATGAAGTTTATGCTTTAGCTTATTCAGTTAGTGCTAATGGTTACGGCGGCGCAATTACTGCTTTAGTTGTTATTGAAAATGATTTAACTGTTCAAGATTACAAAATTATTAGCCATTCAGAATCAGGGCCTGGAACAGTTGTTACAGACTATGACTTCAATTATAGTCAAGCAGATTCAATCAGTAGTTTTGATGGTATAGCTGGAGCCACTTATACTTCTAATGCTATGAGAGAGATATTTAGTACCATAGCTGACAGAGTTGAAAGTGATATGGGGGTGTAACAGATGACTAAAAAAGAAAATTTCTTAAAAGGTATATTTAAAGAAAACCCTATATTTGTTGCATTACTTGGATTATGTCCGACTTTAGCAGTTACAACCTCGCTAGAAAATGCGATTGGCATGACTATTGCGGTAATTTTTGTTTTAGTTTTATCAAATTTTATAATTTCATTAATTATGCATAATGATAAACTAGCAAACCTTGTTAAACCGGTTAGAATACCTGTATATATTGTAGTAATTGCAACTTTAGTTACAGTGGTTGAGATGTTAATGCATGCTTATTTAATAGAACTATATAACTCTTTAGGCATCTTTATTCCTTTGATTGTGGTTAACTGCATTATCTTAGGTAGAGCAGAAGCATTTGCTTCTGAGAATAAACCAATTGATTCAGTAATTGATGGTTTAGGAATGGCATTTGGATTTGGTTTAGCGATAATGTTAGTAAGTATTTTTAGAGAATTTTTAGGGGCAGGAGTATTAACAATTTGGAAAAGTTTACAAGTGGATTTAACCTTTATCTTTGATTTTCTAAGAATAGAACCAATAGATATGTTTATTAAACCTGCAGGAGCATTTATTTCTTTAGGATTTATTCTAGCAATTATTATTGCGATTACTAATCGTTTCAAAGCAAGAATGGCAGAGAAAGAAAAGGAAGTGAAATCTAATGGATAATTTAATTGCACTAGCTTTTTCGGCTTTTATATTACAAAATATTATCTTAACCCAATTTTTAGGAATTTGCCCTTTTATTGGAGTTTCAACTAAAAGAAGTTCTGCTCTAGGAATGGGTTTTGCGGTAATCTTTGTAATGCTAATATCTTCTTCAGTAACATGGGTGTTATATACATATGTGTTAGAAACGCTAGATATAGTATATATGCGAACAATTGTGTTTATTTTAGTGATTGCAGCATTAGTTCAAATGGTTGAAACCTTCTTAAAAAAAGTATCCCCATCTTTATATAAGGCTTTAGGTATTTACTTACCGCTTATCACAACTAATTGTGCGGTCTTAGGGGTTGCGGTATTAAATATTACTAATGGCCATAGCTTTATTGAGATGTTAGTTTATACAACATTCATTGGCTTAGGGTTCTTATTCGTGATTTATATTTTCTCAATGATGAGAGAAAAACTGGGTCGTGCGCCAGTTCCAAAAGCTTTTAAAGGCGCACCGATAGCTTTAATTGTTGCAGCAGTGTTAGCAATCATCTTTACTAGATTTGGGGATTGATTGAATGGATTTTATAATAAGTATACTTGTACCTGCAGGTGTTTTAGCTGCTATAGGCTTTGTTTTAGGATTATTAATTAGTTTTGTTGCAAAAGTCTTCTATGTAGAAGAAGATCCCACTATAATTGATGAAGTTGTAGAGTGTATTACCAAAATACAATTGTGGTGCTTGTGGGCATCTGGTTTGTAAAGAAATGGCAATTGCTTTATTGAATAAAGAGAGCAAAGTCATGGTTGGCAAGCCGATTAAGAAAAGATGCCGCAGAAGAATTACAACAATTTTTAAAGAACATTTGAAAATAAATAATAAAAAATATAGGCGCTGTGTTTCATTTGAAATACAGTCTTTTATTATAATGAAAAATATATGATTTGAATGAAATAACATATTATATATAGATACAAAAATGCCTAAATATAAAGATAATCAATTTCAGTTAATTGACATATGTTTTAAATTAACTATATATTGAATAAAAGGCTGTTTATTAATAGATAAAATGTTAACAAAAAAGTAAATAAATCACTGAAATTTAGTTGCAATAACATAACGAATGTGTTATATTTTATATGGACTTAAATTTATAAATTATTTTTAGAAGGGATAGGTTTACAGAATGAAAAAATTATTAATGGTTTTGTTTGCGGCTTTCTTGGTATTGGGATTTGCTGCATGTAACGGTGACGATACAACAGAAACAGATGAAACAACAAAACAAACAACAGAAGAAACAACAGAAGCTACAGAATTTAAAGTAGACGGAGAATTCATGGCTTTTGAAATTGGAGAACATTATGGTGCTCCAATGATTACTAGTGTAACAGTAACAGTAGAAGATGGTGAAGTAGTTGACTATTTCATTGATGCTTTACAATCAGATGGTGAAACTTTCGAGTGGAATGAAAATACTAAGAAAGAATTAGGATATGATTATAAAATGCATTACAATGCTTATTCTGAAACTGATGATACACCAACAATGGCTGAATATGAAACTTGGTTAGATGAGAATGACAAACTTGAATGGTTTGAACAAGCTGAACTAATTGAAGAATATTGGTTAGAAAATGGTTTTGATTCAGTAGATGTTGTTGATGGAGAAATTGACAATGTTGCTGGTGTAACTGTATCTGATGGTGGATATACTACTTTAGCTGCTGAAGCTGTTCAACAAGCTAAAGATGGTATTACTAAAGCTTACTCTGTTTCAGTTAATTATGGTGCTCCTCAAGTAGTATGGGCAACATTAGATCTTGATGACAACGGAGATATTGAAGAATTAGTTATTGATACTTTACAATCTACTGTAGATGAAGGAACATTTGCATGGAAAGATAACACTAAACAAGAATTAGGTTATGATTACAAAATGCATTATGGTACTTATTCTGAAACTGATGATACTCCAACAATGGCTGAATATGAAACTTGGTTAGAAGACAATAATAAACTTGAATGGTTCGAACAAGTAAATATGATTACTGATTATATTGAAGAAAACGGCTGGGAAAGTTCATTTAACGTTCAAGACTCTGTAGCTGGTGTTACAGTAACTACTAATGCATACGAAACTGTATTAGAAGCAGTATTCGCAAAAGTTGAATAATTAAAGATTAAAAATAAAAGTTGCTAATTAATTTTAGCAACTTTTTGTTTGTTTTATGTTTTAGAAAGCGCTTTATTTTTTGCCCTTGCATTGATATAATATAAAGGAAAGATGGTGATATTTTGATAACAATAAATGGTGATAATCTAAACTTTGAAAAATTTATAAAAATAGTTATAGATAAAGAAAAAGTAGAAGTAGCTAAATTTGCAATACAAAAAGTAAATAAAGCACAAGCATATGTCCAAAAAGTCCTAGATTCAGGTGAACCAACCTATGGAATTAATACTGGATTTGGGAAGTTAAGCGATATTTCTATCAGTAAAGATAAAACAAACCAATTACAGGAAAATTTAATTAAATCTCATGCCTGTGGTGTTGGAGAAAAACTGTCAGAAACAATTGTAAGGGGTATGCTTTTATTAAGAGTTAATGCGTTAATTAAAGGTTATAGTGGAATCCGCTATTTAGCAATTGAGAAAATGGTAGAATTTTTAAATAAGAGTATTACTCCAGTTGTTTATGCCAAAGGTTCTTTAGGGGCTAGTGGTGATTTAGCACCATTGTCGCATATGTCTTTACCTTTAATTGGTTTAGGTGAAGTAATCTATCAAGGTAAAGAATACGATGCTAAACTAGGTTTAGAAAAAGCAGGGATTAAACCTTTATCTAACCTAGAAGCAAAAGAAGGATTAGCTTTAATAAACGGAACTCAAGCCATTACTAGCATTGCGGCTTTAACCTTATTTGAAGCACTTAATTTATTTAACCTGACAAAATATACTTATGCATTGACAATGGAAGCTTTAAGAGGGATAACTGATGTATTTGATAATCAAATACATGAATTAAGAAATCAATCTGGGCAAATATATGTTGCTAAGGCTGTAAAAGAGATTTTAAAAGATTCTAAACTAACCACTAAACAAGGTGAATTACGAGTACAAGATGCTTATTCATTACGTTGTTCGCCACAAGTATTAGGAGCTAGTTTAGATACATTAAATTATGTCTACGATATTATCGAAAGAGAAATGAATGCAGTAACTGATAATCCTTTGGTTTTTGCAGATAGAGAAAAGGTTATTAGTGCCGGGAATTTTCATGGGCAACCGCTTGCATTAGCTATGGATTATCTTGCAATCGCTGTCAGTGAAATAGCTAATATCTCTGAAAGAAGATTGGAAAGAATGGTTAATGCTAGTTTAAGCAATGGGTTGCCACCATTTTTAGTTAAAAATTCAGGTATAAATTCTGGATTTATGATAGTTCAATATAGTGCAGCTGCTTTAGTAAGTGAAAATAAAGTATTGTCTCACCCTGCTAGTGTAGACTCAATTCCATCATCGGCTAATCAAGAAGATCATGTTTCAATGGGTAATCATGCCGCAAGAAAAGCAAGTGAAGTGGTTGATAATGCTTATAAAGTTATTTCAATGGAATTATTTACTAACTTACAAGCAGTCGATTTTCATGATATAGATAAATTAAGTACAAAAACAAGGGAAATTTATGATTATATAAGAAAAAGTATCAAATTTATAGAGCATGATGAAATCATGTATAAATCTATTCATAAAATAGAAGCTTTGGTTAAAACAAAAGCATTTATTAGTTTATTGAATTAGGGGGATATTATGGAATTTACAATTGACGAAATATTTAAAGAATTGCCAGAACCTATCAAATTTAAAAAAGGAATAAGAAGAGCTCCTAAAAGAGATTTTTCACTTACAAAATCAGAAACTAAATTAGCTCTTAAAAATGCACTTAGGTATATTCCTAAAAAATGGCATGATAAACTAGCGCCTGAATTTTTAGATGAGTTATTAACTAGAGGAAAAATCTATGGTTATAGGTTTTATCCAAAAACAAAAATTTATGGCAAACCAATTGACGAGTATCAAGCAAAAACCATAGAAGGTAAAGCTTTTCAAGTAATGATTGATAATAATCTTGATAATGACATTGCTCTTTATCCTTATGAGTTAGTTACTTATGGGGAAACTGGATCAGTATTTCAAAATTGGATGCAATATAATTTAGTAAAAAAATATTTACAAGAATTAAACGATAACCAAACTTTAGTTATTATGTCTGGTCATCCTTTAGGCTTATTTAAATCTAGTAAAAGTTCTCCAAGAGTAATAATCACTAATGGATTAATGATAGGAGAATTCGATAATCTAAAAAGTTTTAACCGGGCATCATCTTTAGGAGTTGCTAATTATGGTCAAATGACTGCTGGTGGTTGGATGTATATTGGCCCACAAGGAATTGTACATGGAACTTATTCTACACTATTAAATGCGGGAAGAATGAAACTAGGCATTCCTGATGATAAGGATTTGACAGGTAAACTTTTCGTTTCCAGTGGCTTAGGAGGAATGAGTGGAGCTCAAGGCAAGGCTATAGAGATTGCTGGTGGAGTTGGAATTGTTGCGGAAGTTGATTATTCAAGAATTGAAACTCGTTTAAACCAAGGCTGGGTTAATAAAATAACTGATAGTGAAGAAAAAGCTTTTAGGTTTGCTAAAGAAGCAATGAAAGCGAAAAGAACAATGGCAATTGCTTATCATGGTAATATTGTGGATTTATTAGAATATTCACTGAATAATAGAATTAAAATTGATTTATTAAGTGATCAAACAAGTTGTCACGCTGTTTATGATGGCGGATATTGTCCTGTAGGGATTAGTTTTGAAGAAAGAACGGAATTATTACAAAACAATCCTAAAAAATTTAAAAAAATTGTAGATGAAACTTTAAAAAGACATTTTAAAGCAATTAAAGGCATGGTTAAACAAGGTACCTACTTTTTTGATTACGGAAATTCTTTTATGAAAGCAATCTATGATTCAGGTATAAAGGAAATTTGCAAGAATGGTGAAAATGATCTTGATGGTTTTATTTGGCCAAGTTATGTAGAAGATATCATGGGACCAGTATTATTTGATTATGGTTATGGTCCATTTAGATGGGTTTGTTTGTCACATAAACAAATTGATTTAGATAAAACCGATAAAGCCGCAATGGATTGTATTGATCCTAATCGAAGATTCCAAGATTTAGATAATTATAACTGGATAAAAGATGCTAAGAAAAACAAATTAGTTGTTGGTACTCTAGCAAGAATACTTTATCAAGATGCTTATGGTAGATTGAAAATTGCTTTAAAATTTAATGAGATGGTAAGAAATAAAGAAATCGGTCCAGTGATGCTTGGTAGAGACCATCATGATACTGGCGGAACTGATTCTCCATTTAGGGAAACATCAAATATTAAAGATGGTTCAAATATTATGGCTGATATGGCTACTCAAGTTGCTCTAGGCAATAGTGCTAGAGGAATGAGTTTAGTTACTTTACATAATGGCGGTGGAGTTGGTATTGGAAAAGTAATTAACGGTGGTTATGGAATGGTTTTAGATGGAAGTTATGAAAAAGATGAAATATTAAAAACTGCTATGTTACATGATGTAATGACAGGCGTATCAAGAAGAGCTTGGGCAAGAAATATAAATGCAATTTCAACTAGCGAAGAATATAATAGTTTAGATAATGATTCATTTATTACTTTGCCTAATATTACCGATGAAGACCTTATTGATAAACTAGTAGAAAATAAATTTCAAAAGGGAGGAAAATAATGCCTAAAATTGTAGAATGTGTACCAAATTTTTCTGAAGGAAGAGATAAAGAAAAAATTCAAAGAATTATTAAAGTATTTGATAAACACAAAGATATAAAACTAATAAACTATGAAGCCGATAGTGATTATAATCGAACAGTAGTAACTTTAATTGGCAACCCAGATAAAATGCTTGATGCTTTAATGGATTTAACCGAAGTGTGTTTACAAGAAATTGATTTAAATAATCATTCTGGTGAACACGCAAGAATGGGCGCAATTGATGTAATTCCTTTTATTCCTATAAGTAATATTAAGATGAAAGAATGTGTTAAATACAGTGAAATCTTAGCTGAAAAAATAGCAGATAAGTTTTCAATACCGTGCTTTTTATATGCAGAAGCAGCTAAAAAAGCTGATAGAGAGAAATTGCCTAATATTCGTAAAGGTGAATTTGAAGGAATGAAAGAGAAAATTAAAGATCCTAATTGGAAACCTGATTTTGGACCAAGCAAACGTCATGAAACTTTTGGAAGTTTAGCGATTGGCGCAAGAGATTTTTTAATCGCTTATAATATAGATATTGATACAGATGATGAAAAAATCACCAATAGATTTGCTAGAGCTATTAGACAAAGTAGTGGTGGTTTTCAATATGTTCAAGCTGGTCCGGTATATTTAGAAAAACGCGGTCATACTCAAGTTACAATGAATATCTTAAATTATAAAAAAAATCCAATTTATCGAATATTTGAAACTGTAAAAATGGAAGCTAAAAGATATCATTATAACGTTCCTTCAGCTGAAATAGTTGGTTTGATCCCTAAAGATGCGTTAATTAGATCTTTAAGATATTATTACGGCGTTAATAATTTAGAATTTGACAAAGAAATGTCAATTACTGAGGTTGTTAAAGGATGCAAAAAGTATTTAAAACTTAGAGATTTTGATGCTGAAAAAATAATAGATTATTTCTTGTAGGTAGCTTATGAAAAATAAATTAATTATTCATAATATAAAAGCAATATATACTTCAATAAATAAACCTCCTGTTAAAGGAGAAAATATGAAAAATATTGAAGTTATAAATAATCCCTATATAGTTATTGAAAATGAAAAAATCATTAAAATAGCAACCGGAGATTTTTCTCAATTAAAGAACAATAATACAAAACTTTATGATGCTAAACAAAAAATTATTATTCCTGGATTAGTAGATTCACATACTCATCTAGTGTTTGGTGGTTCTAGAGAACATGAATTTAGTAAAAAAATAGCTGGTGTTCCTTACTTAGATATTCTTGCATCAGGAGGAGGAATATTAAGTACTGTAGAGGCAACTAAAAAAGCTAGTTTTGAAGAATTATATAACCAAGCAAAAAAATCTTTAAATGAGATGTTACTATATGGGGTTACTTCACTTGAAGTGAAATCAGGATATGGACTTGATTTAGAAACTGAAATAAAGCAATTAAAAGTTGCAAAAAAACTTAATGAAAATCACCCGATTGATATATATACTACATATTTAGGCGCACACGCTTTACCAAAAGAATATAAAGAAAAACGGGATGAATATATTAATCAGGTTATAAAAGATTTACAAATAATAAAACAAGAAGATTTAGCTGATTATGTTGATGTTTTCTGTGAGGTTGGAGTATTTAATGCTAAAGAAACAGAAAAGATTCTAAAAGCAGCTAAAGATTTAAACTTTAAGTTAAGAGTACATACTGATGAAATAAAATCAATTGGTGGCACAAAAGTTAGTATCGATTTAAAAGCTAAAACAATTGATCATTTAATGGCAATTAATGATAGTGATATTAAATTATTAAAAGAATCAAATACAATTGCTAATCTATTGCCTTCAACTTCATTCTTTTTAAATAAAGATTATGCTCCAGCTAGAAAACTGATTGATTCAGGTGTAGCACTTGCTATATCAAGTGACTATAATCCGGGTTCAACACCATCTGAAAATTATCAATTAACTTTACAAATCTCTGGTAATAAATTAAGAATGTTACCAAATGAAATTTTAACTGCTGCAACGATTAATCCGGCATATAGCTTGGATATTTCCGGAAAAGTTGGTAGTATAGAAGTAGGTAAAAATGCAGATTTATTACTTTTAGATTGTAAGAATTTAGATTACTTTATCTATCACTATGGAATTAATCATACTTATAGTGTATTTAAAAATGGAAAATTAGTTATAGAAAAAAGAAGGATAGTAGGTGAATAATTATGAAATTAGTTGATATGAAAGTAAAAGATTTTCTTGAAAAACTGGCTTCAAATTCTCCAGCACCTGGTGGCGGAAGTGTAAGTGCATTAGCCGCAGCTAACGGAGTTGGACTAATGGTTATGGCAGGCGAATTAACTTTTAAAAAGAAAAAATTTAAAGAAATGAAAGCAGAAAAACAAAAAGAATTTATTGATACTATTGAAAAATACCGTGTTAATAAGGATAAGTTTGTTGATTATATTGACGAAGACACTAAAGTTTTTAACTCGTTAATGGATGCTTTTAAAATGTCAAAAGAAAGTGAAGAAGATCGCAGAAAAAGGCGACTTGCCATTAAAAAAGCAACTATGGAAACTATTCGAGTTCCAATGGAAGTATGCAATTTAGCGATACAATCGCTTAGAATGGTAGATAGTATTATGGAAAAATCAAATAAAAATACTATTTCAGATCAAGGAGTTGCTGTATTGATGTTACATTCTGCAATTGAAGGTGCAGCTATGAATGTTTTAATTAATTTAACAGGATTAAGTGATATTCAGCTTGTAAAAGAATATCAAGATGTAGTAGCTGATATAAAAGATGAAGCTAACGATTTAAAAGAGATGTTACTAGAAAAAGTAAAATTATAAAAAGTTTAAGAAGGAGAAATTATGAAAATATTTGCAGATACTGCTATTATTAAAGAAATTGAAGAAGCAAGTTCTTGGGGAATTATCAGTGGTGTTACTACTAACCCAAGTTTAATTGCAAAATCAGGAATTACTTTAACTGAAGCGATAGATAAAATTGTTAATCTAGTAGATGGACCTATTAGCGCTGAAGTAAAAGAAAGCAACGCAGAAGCTATGGTTGAAGAAGCAAAAACCTATGCTAAAATACACAAAAATATTGTGATTAAAATTCCAATGACAATTGAAGGGGTTAAAGCTGTTAAAGAATTAACCAAATTAAACATCAAAACTAACGTTACTTTAGTTTTTTCAATGTCCCAAGCTTTAATGGCCTCTAGTGCTGGCGCAACTTATGTTTCACCGTTTATGGGAAGAATTGATGATCTAACAGAAAAAGATGATGCTGGATTTAAACTAGTCAAAGATATTAAAGAAATGTTTAAAACTTATAATTTTAAAACCAAGATTATTGCTGCTTCAATAAGGCATATAAACCATGTAGAACAAGCTATGAAAGCTGGTGCTGAAATAGCAACAATACCTTATAAAGTTTTAAAAAAAATGGTTAAACACGAATTAACTACTAAAGGATTAAAAATATTTGCTGAAGCACAAGAGAAATAGAAATTTATACATATTAAAACACCAATTGTTTAAAAATTGGTGTTTTTTTGTGATTTTTTTGTGTTTTGAAGCATAATACTTGCAATTTGACACCCTGTCATATAAACTTGAATTAGATGTTTTTTAGGAGATGAAATTATGCCCACGTTTACATTTTTAAATTTATCTGAGGATAAAAGAAATAAAATAATTGCAGCGGCAGTAGATGAATTTTCAACTTGTAATATTGATAAAGCTTCTATTAATAAAATTGTTAAGTCTGCAAATATATCTCGAGGTAGTTTTTATACCTATTTTAAAGATAAGTATGATTTATTAGATTATTTAATTAAACTAATAAAATCTCCTTTAGAAATGAAGATTAAACATAAATTTTTTGAATCTAAACGAGAATTTGTAGAAATGATGTTAATTGTTCATGATGAAGTTTATGATCTATTAGATAATGATAAATACAGAAACTTTATTAAACATGTAACTTTATTTTTTCACAACAATATTGTTAATAATACAAATAAAAAAGTGTTTGAATCAAATCAAGAAAATAATTTGGTGATAGAATATATTGATAAATCCCAATTTATAGATAATAGTGATGAATTTATAAAGCGTCTTTTAAGAATAGCTCAGACCATATTAACTGATATTTTAATTGAAACAATGATTAAAAATTATCCAATGAATCAATCTCGAGCAATATATCAAGACCTTTTAAATATATTAAAAACAGGCTATGAGAGGAGCTAAAAATGTTAAAATTAACTAATGTAAGTAAATCGTATTCAATAGGAGAGTTTTATCAAGATGCACTTGATAAGGTGAGTTTAGAATTTAGACAAACAGAATTTGTTTCTGTTTTAGGACCGTCAGGCTGTGGGAAAACAACATTATTAAATGTTATTGGTGGATTAGATAGAGCTGATGATGGAGATTTAATTATCAACGGTAAATCAACTAAGAAATTTTCTGATAGAGAATGGGATATGTACCGTAATAATTCCATTGGTTTTGTTTTTCAAAACCATAATTTAATTTCTCATTTAAGTGTATTGCATAATGTAGAAATGGGTTTGTCTTTAAGTGGGGCTAGTGCAAAAGATAAAAAAACTAGAGCACTTGAAGTATTAGAAAGAGTTGGATTAAAAGATCATATTCATAAAAAACCTAATCAATTATCTGGCGGGCAACAACAAAGAGTAGCCGTAGCTAGAGCTTTAGCTAATAATCCTGATATTATTTTAGCTGATGAACCTACAGGTTCTTTGGATACTGAAACTGGAACACAAATTTTAGATTTAATTAAAGAAATAGCTAAAGAAAAACTAGTTATTATGGTAACTCATGATTCGGATATGGCATATAAATATGCAAATCGTGTTATTAAATTAAAAGATGGTAGTGTTATAGATGACTCTAATCCTGTAAAAAAAGATTTAGACGAAACGGGAACACTTAATTTAAAGAAAACGTCTATGTCTTATGCTACAGCTTTTGTTTCTTCAATTAATAATATAAAAACCAAATTAGGAAGAACAATTCTCACTGCTTTTGCAGGTAGTATTGGTATTATTGGTATTGCTTTAATTTTATCTTTATCAAATGGTATGGACCAAGAAATTGATAAATTTGAAAAAGATACTTTATCAAGCTATCCAGTATTAATCGAAGAAGCTTCTTTTGATATTTTAGGTATTATGAATCAGCAGAGTTCTAGAGATGATTTAGAAAGTCATCCAGATATAGATTACATTACTCCTGAAAAAGATATTGCTGAAGATAATATGATAGAAAACACAATTGATGTTGATTATGAAAGATTTATTAATGATTATCTTGAAGGCGAAGGAGAAGATACACTATCAGGATATTCTTTTGAACACAAAATGAATATGGCTTTACTAGCTGATATTGACGACACTCAAGAAGTAGTTTATGTTGAAACGATTGACTCTTCAGGCGGGGCTATGCCACCTTTCTTTAACCCAAATTTAATTAATTTTCATCTAATGCCTGAGGGTGAAATATATGAAGAAAACTATGAAATAGTATTTGGCGATAGTCCTGTTCAAAATTTTGATGATAAGGAAATTGAAGTATTATTATCAATAAGTAGTTATAACCAACTCTCCAAAGATATTTTAGAAGCTTTAGGTTATGACAGTGATAACATTGATGAAAACACGCAAATTAATTATGCAGATATCATAGGTAAAGAATTTCAATTATACGTTGGTGAAGTAAATGCGGAAAGTGATTTATCTGATGTTTATACAGTAAGAATTTCTGGAATAACTAGAACTTTACCTGATAGCAAAGTTTCATTATTTATGAGAAACGGTCTAGTTTATACTCCAGAAGTATCACAGTATTTACAAGATACTCATCCTAGTGAAATTGGAGGAATAAAAACAATTTCCTTATATCCAAATAATTTTGATGATAAAGAAAAATTAATTGAGTATTTGGATTCATATAATATTGGTCTCGATGAAGAATCAAGCGTTTATTATACGGATCAATCAGAAGTGTTTATTTCGATATCAAGTGGAATAATTGATGCTATATCAATTGTCTTAATTGCTTTTGCTTCAATTAGTTTAGTTGTATCTTCAATTATGATATCGATTATTACCTATGTATCAGTTATTGAAAGGACTAAAGAAATCGGAGTATTAAGAGCACTAGGCGCAAGAAAGAAAGATGTTTCACGCGTATTTAATACAGAAAATATTATTATCGGATTTAGTGCTGGATTAACTGGAATAGTAATTGCTTTATTGTTAATTATACCGATAAATATAATTCTAGAAAATTTATCAGATATTCCTAATATAGCTAAATTAGCACCTATTCATATTATCTCGTTAGTTCTGATATCAATCTTCTTAGCGTTTGTTGCGGGATTAATTCCAGCTAGAATGGCAGCTAAGAAAGATCCAGTAGTAGCATTAAGAACAGAATAGAAAATTTTGCGTTTAAATAAATAAAAAATATGGTATAATCTATAACAGATTATACCACTTTTTTTTAGGAGGACTAGATGGATTTATTTAAGAAATGTTACAATTACGATTTAACAAAAAAGTATAAGGATCTAGGAGTTTACCCATACTTTCATGCACTTGAAACAAAACAAGATATTGAAGTTGTTATGGAAGGCAAAAGACGAATAATGATTGGGTCTAATAATTATTTAGGTTTAACTGGAGATCCAAGAATTATAGATGCTGGTGTGAAAGCAATTAAACAATTTGGTTCTGGAGTTTCTGGATCTAGATTTTTAAATGGGACCTTAACAGTTCATGAAGAACTTGAAGGAGAACTTGCAAATTTCTTACATAAAGAGGCTTGTTTAACTTTTTCTACGGGATACCAAACTAATTTAGGCATAATTTCTGCAATTGCAGGAAGAAATGATCTAATTTTTTGTGATAGAGAAAACCATGCAAGTATTTATGATGGTGCAAGATTATCTTTTGGTAAATTAGTTAGATATAAACATCAAGATATGGAAGATTTAGAAACAAAACTGAAAAATGCTGATCCTAAGCAAGGAAAGTTAATCGTAACTGATGGGGTATTTTCCATGACTGGTGATATTGCTAAACTTCCTGAAATTGTAAAACTCGCAAAAAAATATGAAGCAAGAGTTATGGTTGATGATGCTCATGGTTTTGGTGTATTGGGAAAAAATGGCCGTGGTACAGCTGAATATTTTGATTTAGAAGATGAAGTTGATATTATTATGGGAACTTTCTCTAAATCACTTGCTAGTTTAGGTGGTTATATGGCAGCTAGTAATGAAGTGGTAGAATTTGTTAAACATAATTCTCGACCATTTATATTCTGTGCTGCAATTACCCCAGCAAATGCTATGACAGCCTTAGAAGCCTTAAGGATTTTAATAAAAGAACCAGAAAGACCAAAACGCTTATTAGAAATAGCTGAATATGTTAGAAAAGGATTAAAAAATAAAGGTCTAGAAATAATTGATCATTCAATTGTTCCGATTATTCCTATTTACACCTACTCATTTTTAAGAACACTTGTTGCATGTAAATTATTATATGAAAAAGGAGTTTATGTTAATCCTGTTTTACCACCTGCGGCTCCTGAAGGAGAGTGCTTAATAAGAACAAGTTATACATCAACTCATACATATGAGTTAATGGATGAAGCTATTGATATAATTGTAGGAGTACTTAATAACTTACCTGAGGATGATGAAGCATTACTTAAGGTTTTGAAAGATAATGAATAAAGTTGTCTTAATATCAGGAGCTTCTTCAGGTATTGGCTTTGCAACCGCAAGCTATCTATATAAAAAAGATTATACTGTTATCGGTCTTTCAAGATCTTATCCTAAGGAAAGTTATGATTTCAATTATATATTATGTGATATAACTAATGAATCTTCGATTTTAAAAACAACTAAAATTATAGAAGAAAAATATGAAAAAGTAGACTATTTAATAAATTCTGCTGGAATTGGCATTTCCGGTTCTATAGAAAATACGCCATTAGAAGATGTTAAATTAATTTTTAATGTAAATGTTTTTGGGCATTTTTTACTAACAAAAGCGGTTTTAAAATTATTAAGAAAATCAGAAGACGCTAAAATAATAAATATGAGTTCAATTGCCTCAGAAATTGCTTTACCATTTCAGGGTTTTTATTCTATGACTAAAGCTAGTATTGATGCGTTTACAAAAGCTTTAAGAGTTGAATTAAAACCATTTAATATTCAAGTAATGTCTTTATTACCAGGAGATATTAAAACTGATTTTACTAAGAATAGAAAAAAACCATTAGTTGTAGAAAATGACCTATACAAAAATCGCGTAGAAAAATCAA
This sequence comes from Bacilli bacterium, assembly GCA_018399755.1. GTDB lineage: Bacteria > Bacillota_I > Bacilli_A > Izemoplasmatales > Hujiaoplasmataceae > Hujiaoplasma. The sequence goes on along the minus strand of JAGYOE010000002.1, from coordinate 55,561 downwards.
TAAAAAAAATGGAGTTAGATGAAACTAAGGGAATGGAACCATTAGTTATTGCTAAATCAATCCATAAATTATTAAAAAGAAAAACACTACCAATTACTAAAACCGTTGGTTTTTCATATAAAATGATTAGATTTTTAAACAAAATTTTATCTGAAAGATTAGTTTTATATATTGTTAGAAAACTATACGGATAAAATTAAGGGGTTAATTATGAAGGTTTTTGTAGATACAAGATTAATAGAAGAAAAGGATTATTTAAAATTAAAAAAACAGTTTCCAAGTATTGATTTTACAGATGATTTTTCAAAATCTAAAGATATTGAAGTTTTCTTTGGTTTAAATTCGATATTAACAAAAGCTAATATTAAAGAATACAAAGATTTAAAATGGATTCAATTATATATGGCAGGTTTTGATAATGTTGATGTTAATGGATATAAAGAAAAAGGGATTATGATTAGTAATGCCAGGGATATTTTTTCAATTACAATCGCTGAAGACGTTATTTCAAAAATGCTTTATTTTAATAGAGATACCCTAGCTTTTGTAAATAATAAAGCAAAGAAAGTTTGGCAACCAATTCATGAAGAAAAAGAAATTTATAATTCTACTATAGGAATTATCGGTACAGGGTCTATTGGTAAAGAAGTTGCTAAAAGACTTCAAAGTTTCTCTCCGAAAAAAATCAATGGGCATAGACGCAAGAATAAACCAGTAAAATATTTTGACAATATTTACACAGGTGAATTAGGACTAAAAAAGGTTATTAAACAAGCTGATTATTTAATTCTAGCTATGCCTTTAAATAAAGATACAAAATATTTGTTTGATTATGAAAAATTATCACTAATGAAAGAAAGTTCTTTACTAATTAATATTGCTAGAGGAGAAGTTGTTGTTCAATCAGATTTAGTTAAAATACTAGAAGAAAGAAAAATTATAGGCGCAGCTCTAGATGTTACAGATCCTGAGCCTTTAGAGAAAACTTCAAAATTATGGGAATTAGACAATGTTTTTATAACTCCACATAATGCATCTTCTAGTGAATATATGAAAAAAAGACTATATGAATTAACTAAAGACAATTTAACAAGATATCTCAAAGGCGAAAAGATAAAATTTTTACTATAAAAAAAAGGCTTAGTTTAAAAACTAAGTCTTATTTTTTTAGCAATTTTTTAATTGGTTTTTCTAATTTTTCAGGTTCAACTCTTGAACCATATCTTCCATAAACATTGCCTTCTTTATCGATAAGAAATTTCGTAAAATTCCATTTGATTCTTGAACCTGAAAGTTTGTTTAAGATCTTAGGTTTATGACCTTCTTCGCCAGGAATTTCATCGTATGGTTTTTCTTCTTTAAGATATTTGTAAAGGTCAATTGCATCTTTCCCATTAACCTTAACTTTAGCAAAGGTTTCAAATGTAGTGTCATAGTTTAACTGACAAAAATTAGCGATTTCTTCGTTAGATCCTGGAGCTTGGGACATAAATTGATTACAAGGCAAGTCAATAATTTCAAAACCGTCATCTTTAAATTTATCATATAGGTTTTGAAGGCCTTCATATTGAGGTGTATATCCACATTTTGTTGCTGTATTGACAATTAATAATACCTTGCCTTTATAGTCTTTGAGACTAACATTTTTACCTTTAATATTTTTAATTTTATAATCATATACTGACATATAACTCACCTCTTTAACTTTATTTTAGCAAAAAAAGTGAAGAAATACTAATATTTTAACTCAGGAAGTTTGATTTTCTTGTCTTTTTATTCTCAAATTTACAATAAATACTAAGATTAAAGCAATAAAAATCATAATTGCACTAAAATCAAAAACATAACGTGGGTTAATATCAAATAAGAAACCACCAATTAAAGGACCTATTACCATCCCAATAGAGAAAAATGATTGTCTAACACCCATAGTTGTTGAATAAAGCCCTGGTTTTGCATGATCAGCTATAAAATTCTGTTCAAGTGGTTGGAAAATAGCTTTTCCGATTACAAATATCATAAATACCGAATATACCGCAACAATAAAATTATTTGCTCTAAAAACATAAATAACGGCTATTATACTTGTTATCTGTACTAATTCTAAAATCAATAAATTCTTTCTTAATTTAGTTACCAAAGGAACGATAAAAATACTGGTTAAGATTGCAACAATTCCGATAATTAAATTATAATTACCAATACGACCGGTTGAAAACCCCTCGGCATTAAAATACACATCAAGATATTTGCTTAAATTAGTAAAAGCTATAGACATAAATATTAATGAAATTAAAAAGATTAGAACCGTTTTATTGATTGTTTTTATATTTTTAAAACTTTCAAAGAAATTCGGCTTATTAACGTTTTGTTTGTAAATTTTAACTGCTTTAATAAAGAATAAAATTAAAACTACTAAGCCTAAATTAATTAAAGCTTGTATTAAAAAAACTCTTTCTAATGAGGTTATTCCTGTACCTAATAAATTAATTGCAGTAGGATTTGAACTAATAAAACCGCCAACAAAATATCCAAAGCTTCGTCCTAATGCTAAAGCAGCAGCTAACCAAGCTAGATGTTTTGCTCTGTCTTTTGGCTCAGATATTTCCACCATATGTGAAACAAACAAAGTAAGACTTGCACTTGCCCCAAAACCACTTACAAATCTAAAGAAAATCATCCAGTACATATTTCCGGAATATCCAAAGAAAAATTGACCAATACTATAAAGCATCAATCCAATTATCATTGCTAGTTTTTTATTGCCTCTATCAGCGACGATTCCCCAGACAGGAGCACCTAAAACAATACCTGAACTCATAGTTGCATAAAAAACTCCAAACATGTAATCAGGAATTTCTAACGCTTTTACAAATGCTGGAGTTACGGGATGGCCAAGATTATGAACTAAACCTTGAACAAGATATATTAATAAAGCTATTATTATAGGCTTTTTCATGCAAAACCTCCTAGTTGCTTATACAAACACAAATATTATACACGAAACTATTAACATAATCTAATGAATTGATTAAAAAACATAAGTTAAACTATAGCTTATAATTAAATTATTAATTAGAAAGCAAGTTTTTTAAACTAATAACTAACAGGTAAAGAATCATTCTTTACCTGTAATACTTATTATATACAAATTTAAAAAGCAAAACGTCTTTTTAGATTATCAAGTTGATTTCTTAAAACATTAGGTAGTTTATCTTTATAGAGATTACTATAATAATTTTCAATTGATTTGATTTCTTCTTGCCAAATATTTTTATCTACTTTAACAAGTTCTTGCATTTTATCTTGACTAACATCTAAATTAAATAAATCAAATTTATTTAAATCAGGGATTAAGCCAATTGGTGTTTTATTGTAATTATCTTTTCCCTCAGTTCTTTCTAAAATCCATTTTAAAACACGAGAATTTTCTCCAAATCCTGGCCATAAAAATCCACTTTCATCTTTTCTAAACCAATTAACATAAAATATTTTTGGAAGTAATTCATCCGTTGATTTTTTACCCATTTCTACCCAATGGTTTATATAATCAGAAATATTGTAGCCAATAAATGGCAACATCGCAAAAGGATCTCTTCTAATAGTTCCAATTCCATCATCTAAAATAGCAGCAGTAACCTCAGAACCCATAATAGAGCCAAGAAAAATACCGTGTTCAAAGTTAAAACTTTGATGAACTAAAGGGATTGTTGTAGGTCTTCTACCGCCAAATAGAATAGCTGATATTGGAACAGGTGATTCATAGTTATCTGCTAGGGTAGGACAATTAGTTAAAGGAGCTGTAAATCTCGAATTAGGATGATCTGGTCTAGTTGGCTTGGTTTTATCCCAATCATTTCCGAGCCAATCTATTAAGTGATCAGGCGCTTCCTTAGTTAAACCTTTCCACCAAACATCAAAATCATCAGTAAGGGCTACATTGGTAAATATTGTATTTTTACTAATAGTTTCCATAGCGTTAGGGTTTGATTTATATGATGTGCCCGGTGCTACTCCAAAGAAACCAGCTTCAGGGTTTATTGCATACATTTTTCCATCATCTTTAACTTCCATCCAAGCTATATCATCACCAATAGTTTCAGCTTTCCAACCTTTTAATGTTGGGTTGATCATTGCTAAATTTGTTTTGCCACAAGCGCTTGGGAATGCACCAGTAATATATTTAACTTTATTATTATCATTAGTAAGTTTTAATATTAACATATGTTCAGCTAACCAATTATTTTTACTAGCCATAGAACTAGCAATTCGTAATGCTAAACACTTTTTCCCTAATAAAGCATTTCCACCATAACCAGAACCATATGACCAAATCATATTTTCTTCTGGAAAATGTGATATATACTTTTTCTCTATTGGTGCACAAGGCCAGCTTGGATCTTTTATTCCTGGTTCAAGTGGATAACCCACAGAGTGCAAACACTTAATAAAAACTTCATCATCATTAATTAAATCTAGAACTTTATTTCCTGTTCTTGTCATGATATGCATGTTTAAAGCCACATATGCACTATCAGTAATCTCTACTCCTAATCGAGACATATCTAAACCAATCGGACCCATTGAAAAAGGGATAATATACATTGTTCTGCCTTTCATAGAATCCTTAAAAAGTTCTAACATTTTCGGTTTTAATTTATTAGGTGGTATCCAGTTATTAGTTGGCCCCGCATCGTTTTGATTTGTTGTTGAGATAAAAGTTCGTTTTTCGATTCTTGCAACATCACTAGGGTGAGAGCAATATAATAAAGAATTTGGGCGCTTTTTGGGATTTAATTTAATTGCTTTGCCATTTTTTACTTCTAAATCAGCAATTTCATCATATTGTTTTTGTGTACCTGTCCAAATAACAACCTCTTTGGGACTACATAAAGATTTAATTTCTTCAATCCAAGTTAATAGTTTTTGATTTTTAATCATGTTAATGCGCATATTTTTTAAGATATGCGGCTCCTTTCTGTATAAATTTTAATTTTTTTATTTATCTTAGTGATAATTTTGTTATAATAGATACGATGAGGTGAATTATGGAAATTAAAGATAAAAGTATTGCTTTATTAATTGATGCAGAAAATATTACCCCAAATTATATTGAAATTATTATTGATGAAGCAAATAAGTATGGAAAAATAAATTATAGGAGAGTCTATGGAGATTGGACTACACCCCAATTAAATCCTTGGAAACAGAAGATGAACGAATTTGGATTAACTCCTGTTCAACAATATGCATATATTTCAGGGAAAAATTCTTCTGATTTTTCATTAATAATTGATGCAATGGATATATTATATTCAGGAAAAGTAAATAGTTTCTGTATTGTTTCAAGTGATAGTGATTTTACCAAGTTAGTTACAAGATTAAGAGAGGATAACATGTTTGTCTTTGGTATGGGTGAATCAAAAACACCCATATCATTAGTTAATTCTTGTGAATCTTTTTCTTACCTGGATAAAATGTTAGCTGCTTCAAATCCAGATTCAAAAACAACTAAACGCAAAAACAGTAAAACGACTGAAACTACAACAACTTCAATCACTCCTTTAAGAAAAGTCAAACAAGAACTTAAAAATATAATAAATTCAAATCTTGAAGATGATGGCTGGGCTTATTGGAGTTTAATAGCGCAATTATTACAAAAGAAATTCCCGGGATTTCATCCTCGTAATTATGGTAAAAACATTAGACCGATTGATTTTTTTGAAAAAATGCATGACTTTGATGTTAAAAAACAAAATACAGTTATTTATATAAGAAACAAATAATAAGCCAATATAATTGGCTTTTATTTTTTTAAATAATTTTTATAAACATAATTGGAATTCATTAAATGTAATAAACCTGGATAGTTAACATTAAATTCAATTATATCTCCTAGTTTATAATCAGTGTTTGTTATATCCAATATTAAGTGATCAGAAGAGCCACCAATAATTTCAATATTAGTATCTACTGGTTGTAAATTTTCTAAAATTACATCTTGTTTACCAATTGCTAAAATTGCTCTTTTCATTAAACCTTTATCTTCAATCTCCACTTCTTCACCAAAAGAATTAATACTAGTATTACCCTCAGGATAACTAGGTTTAGTTTTAACTTCAATAATTTCAGCTTCTAAAGAAAAATTTTTATGGTTGAATCCTGCTATATAAGTAGAATACGAAGATTCTTTTCCAAAAAAGATTGATTCTCCTAAACGTAAACTATTAATTTCTTTAGGAATTTCATTTGTTCCAAATAAATTAACACTAGAAGAATTTCCGCCAGAGATAATATCTAGATGAATATTTGTGTTGGTTTCAATAGTATGTTTAACTTCAACTAATCTTGAAAGGATTTCTCTATTTGGAACTAAACCGCCATAACAGGTTAAATTTGTTCCAATACCTTTAATGATTATATTTTCTAGTTTTAATATTTTATTAATATCATTAATAAATGAATGTGAGTAATAATAACCTTCTCTTAAATCTCCTAAATCAAACATGATAATTATTTCATGTTTTTTATTTTGTTTTTTTGCTTCTTCATTCAAAGACACAATTGTTTTTAGTTCAGAGTTTAAAGACATATCACTATATTCTATTACTGATTTGACTTCTGATAACATCGGAATTCTAACCAATAATTTAGGTAAAGTTAATGATTGAAATTTTTTTAAATTTTGAATACGTGAATCTCCAATATGAGTTATTCCGGTGTTGATAATTTCTTTTATAATATTTATATCACCAGCAAATACCTTGACTATAGCCATTACATAATCAATATGGTTTTGTTTAGCTAAATCAACCATTTTTTTGGTATTAGCGATTAAATTATCTATATTTATATTAACTCGAGGATACATTATATCAACTCCAAACTTTTTTTAAGTAAGTACAATGCTGCTTGAGGATGCTTTTTGGATAAAACTCCTAAAGATGCCATAATATAGTCATTATCTATATGGTATTGTGCAGATTTTGGTGGTCGAAGAATTAATTCATTCTGAGTATTAATAATAGCTTTAATAATAGTTTTGCGGTTTTTTAATCTAGTAAGTGCACCACCTGTAGCAATAATGTGTTTAACGTTAGTTAAGTCTTTTCCTTCTGCGTAAAGTATTTTTCCACTTGCAGTATACATTTTAATTAACCTGCCACTATGTCTATTTAAAGCAAGGTTAAATGCTTCAAATGCTAATCTTTCTGTTAATGCAAGTTGATTATCATCAGGGATTACTTGATAGTTATCTATAAGAGTAGTTAACTGTTTCTTTGTGAGATTTAACTCAGTCATTAATTTATCAAAACCAATAATATTAATAATATTATCTTTATTAATAAAGACTCCTAGATCGCCTTCGACGGTTCTTTTAGCAAATGGTTCAGGTGCTAAGAGAATTTTTTCGATTTGTTCACTTGACCTAGTTACAGAATGAATATCAGTAGTAGCTCCACCAATATCAATTGTTAGTAAATCGCCGATTTCTTTTTGCAATAATTTAGAACTTTCCATAACAGCACCAGGTGTTGGAATAATATCTTCTTTTATAAATTCTTTAACCTTATACATACCAGGAGCTTTAATTATATGCTTATGGAAAACATCTTGAATTATTTCGCGAGTTTTTTCAACTTTTAGCGAGTCAATTTTCGGATAAACGTTATCAGAAATATATAGATATTCTATTTGGTTGTGATAAGCAAATATCTCTTTAATAATATTATGGTTTTGAATGTTGCCGGCATAAATAATTGGAATATTTAATTTTAATTCAGCAATTTTTTTAGCGTTTTCTATGGCGGTTTTTCTTTCGCCATAATCAACTCCACCAGCAATCATAATAATATTTAAATTTAAACTTTTGATTTCATCTAATTGATAGTTGTCGAGAATGCCTGATGTAATCATTTTTAAATTAGCGCCAGCTCCAAGAGCAGCTTCTTTTGCAGCTTTTACTGTCATATCATAGACAAGACCATGAACACTCATCTTTAAACCGCCAGCAGCACTAGAACTGGCAAAAGATTCTTTTGCCAGTAAGCTATCTACATTAAGTTTTTCTTTAAGATCATTTAAAGCATTATCTAAACCGATATTAACATCGCCTTCTAAAACAGTAGTAGGAGAAAAACCGCTACCTAAAAATTTTGGATTATCAGTTTCTAATCCATCAAATGCGTTTATTACTGTAGTAGTTGAACCAATTTCAGCGACTAAACTATCAATTTTCATTTAATCTTCCTTTTTATTTTTAACTAAGAATGAGGCAACATGTTGTCCTTTAGTTCCGCGACTAAATCCTTGATCTACTCCTTGATTTCTTGCAAGTTCAGGAGTCACTTGTGTTCCACCAGCAATTATTAGCAACTTATCTCTAACGCCTTTTTCAATTGCATATTCATGAGTTTTTTTCATGTTTTTATAGTGTACTTCGTCATGAGAAATAATTGTAGACATTAAAATTGCATCTGCGTTGGCTTCAATAGCTGCATCAACAAGTTTGGTGATTGGTACTGAAGTTCCTAGATAAATACATTCGATACCATATTTTTCTATTCCACCATGTTTTATATCAATAATTTCTCTTAATCCTACAGAATGTTCGTCTTCACCAACAGTACCAGCAACAATTTTCATTCCGTGTTCATTTACAAATTCTTTGATTTCATTATCTGATAATATATCAGGTTCTTCAGGTAATGTTAAATCGTTAAGATTAATATCAAAATCTACTTTACCTTTTATTTGGATTCTTGTTGCTTCGGCTATGTGTAAAATTTCCTTATGGATTACTTCTGGTTCTAATAGATTCATTTTTTCTGCAAGTACTAACCCAGCAGCTTCTGCATATCTAATAGAAGTAGGTAAAGTTACATCTAAAACAATTGTACCATCAGCAAGCCATTCAACTTCAGGTTTAATTAAATTTGAATTAAGGTATTTTTCTTTTTCAGCTAATCTTTGATTTACATTGTCTTCTTGATCTAATTCATCAATATATTGAATTTTTGATCTATTTTCAAAGGTTGAACCATTAATCAATTTACTAGGTGATTCATTAGCTTTTAAATTATATTGTGAGGTATTATTATAGCCAAAGTGAGCAGTTACTGGGGCAAAATAATCTTCATCTCTTTCATAAACTGTATTTACACCAATACCACCATTAATTTCCCGAGATATCCCATCGCCGTTTCGTTCAGGATAAATACCTGAATCGATAAAATAACCATCTTCAACAGCTTGAAAATATCCGCCATCTAAAAGCATTTCTTCAAAGAAAAGAATAGCTCTTTCCTTTAACTCTCGTACTTTTTTAGGTAAGTATCCATCTGTTTTTAATTCTACTAATTCTAATAATCCATCCATACCGATTAATGATTGTTTAGCGGTATCACAGGCTTCAACATTATACATATGCCAAGGAACATTTCTGCCTTCGTCTGGAGTAATAGTAGATTGAATATCAGCAGAAGTTAATTTAGATATCATCATATTAAGAACATGAGTAACAGTCGCATCTCTAGTAGAAGACTCCATATACTTAGTATTCATTTGTGCTCGCATTTTGTACTCATCAAAAAAGTCCCTTAAAGCTTTTGCATAAGGCAAATTGATTTTTAAATCTGGAGCTGGAACAGCAGTAGGAGGCACTGTAGATAAGGCAATATTTTCTTTTTTAATACCTGATTTAACAGAAAAAAGACTATTAATTGCATGTTGTACCATTAATTCTGGCATTACCTTCCAAGCAACCATTGCGGTTGCATTAGCATTATGAGCTCCATCAATTTGTAAAATATTTGCCCATGACATAATTTTCTTAGACTCAGCAGCATCAACAAATGATCTAATCATATTTATATTTCTATATAAGATATTATATTGCGGATCTTGATGAGCACCATTTACGCCCTCTTCAGCAAACATAACGGCAATATCAGGCCCGGCTACTCCTGAAACATATGAATGATAATTAATTTTTCTGCCAACTTCATCTTCAATAATATCTAGGGCTTTTCTTTGGGCTCTAACTTGTTTTCTAGTAATAGCTACTCCGCCAACACCTTGTGGTGTTCCTTCAATTAATCCATCAAAATGTGATTGACCAGCTGTTCTTATAACCATAAGATGATCAGCTCCATGCCAAGCAGCCATTCTCATTCTTCTAATATCATCTTCAAACCTACCAGATGCAATTTCGGAAGTAATCACTTGAATAGGTTGTGGATCAATATCATTAAAATATTTTGCGCCAGGCAAAGGAATAGAATTTTTTAAAGGTTCTGATACATCTGAATATTGATTGCCTTCAAGTTCTAAATTTTTAACTGGCTTTCGCCAAGTCCAACCTCTACGTCTTGGTTCATATTTATCTAAATCTTTTAATATTTCTCTGATGTCTAATTTTTCATTAGGTTTCATTTTTTCACCTCAAAACTATCCTTAACCATTTTCCAGTATTTATCTTTAATAAGCGCTAATCCAGCATCTCTAATTTCAAGGTTTTTAATTTTAGATAAACGGTAAACTACATGTCCAGCGCCTTTTGAAATTAATCCGTGCTTTATGGTTTTTTCTACTAAAGCTTTTGCTTCTAAACTAGAAAAACCCATTCTTAAAAGCACTGATCTTTCAATTGCTGGAGTTGTATTTTTATAAGCTAGTTTTACTAATGGGTCAACAGTTTTTTCTGCTAATTCCCAAAATTTTTGTTTTAATTTGGCATCAGATAGATTCTTTAAGTGCTTTCTGCGTTTTTCAAAATCATCTGGTCTTACATTCTTTTTTTGCATATTATTCCTCCACTTTAATATTATTTTTCTGTACGATTTCTTTAACAAATTTAGCAGAAGAGTTCGTTTCTATTGCTAAAAATTCTATATCTTTTCTGGAAATAGTTTTATAACCGTTTAAATGGTTAATAATATACTTCCTTTTAATCGTTTCAAGATTTAAATCTTTTGCTTTAATTTTTCTAATATTATCAGGAAATACAATTGATTTTCCTGGTATTTCTTCTTGAGGGTTACCAAAGTAAATATTTATACCATTTTTTCTAGCAAACGCTAGTTGTGCTTGGTGATGTTTTCCAGCACTAGTATATTCGGTTTCTTGGACAACTATAATTTGATCTTCTTTAAGTTCTTGGGCTAAAGAAAAAGCTGCAGCTAAAGAAGTATTACCAGCAGGACCTCTTTCAATACCCTCTAAAACAGCAAGAGCTTCTGTTATAAAGAATACTTCGCCTTGATTGACGGTAACATATCTGTCAATGTATCTAAGGGCTCTAGCGGCTGATCTAGGAACATCTGAGCGATCCGGGTTCATAATAAAAGGAATACCAAAGCCAGTGTGTCCAGTGGTGAATGATTTCTTATTGAAATCAGTATCACTTGCCATATGTAAACCTTTCAAATTTACACTTGAACCGACAATTTCGATATTTTTATCAGTAACCTTTTTTATTCCTCTAGCAGTTCCAGTAAGATTACCGCCACCAGCATTAGTTACAACAACCATATCTGGCTCTTTGCCAGTTAAATTTATTGAATCTTCAACAAGTTCTGCACCTAATGATTCAATTCCCATTATTCCATAAGGGGTATATAAAGATGCATTAAAATATTCTGTTTCTTCTAATAAAAGTAAAAATTTATAGAATAATTCAGGGCCAACACTTAATTGGACAACTTCAGCTCCGTAAGCTTCACATGCTCTTGCCTTTTCAATAATTTCTGGTTGACCAATACCTTGAGAATCATAACATTCTTGAACAATAATACATTTCAAACCGTATTTAGCAGCTTGAGAAGCTACTGCAGCACCATAATTACCAGAAGTAGCGGCGATGACGCCTTTATAGCCGAGTTTTTTTGCTTGATAACATGATATACTAGCGCGTCTTGCTTTAAAACTACCTGAATCATTTAAAGCTTCATCTTTAATAAAAATACGTGCTCCATATCCTTTTTTTGCGACTTTACGAGCAAGTTTTGTTATATTTTTGCATTCTTTAAGCGGTGTATTACCTACACCGTTTTCTAATTGAATTTTTTTGATTTCAGATAAGGAAAAATTACAGTCTTTAAGCATTTTTTCATAATCGAAACTTAAGTAATCTTGTTCGTATTTATCATAGTCAATACCTACTGATTTGCGCATAATATTGTTTTTTCTAGCCATAACAGCGTTATAAGAATTATCCATCATTATCATCACCGTCCTTTAATTCAGACTTAACTATTTGATCGATTTTTAATAATTCAGGAATAAATTCACCGTATGTATGCATATAAGCAGGATTTACTTGTTTTAGTTTGCCAGATTCAATTCTTCCGGTCAAAGTTTTTACTTTAACAATTTCATTGAGATTGCTATCGTTTAACAAATATCCTTTTACCCACATTATTAAGGGAACTTTTTTTGTTTCCTCTGGTAAATTATTAGATCTTTCATTAGGGCTTAGTATTTCTTTTTCAATAAGAACCCAACTATCTTTTTTAATCAAATTATCACTCCTCATCAAGCATATTTCTAACATCACCCATAATTGCTCTTGGGACAGGTAAATCAATCATTGTTTTTAATCCTGGTTTTGCATTTATTACATGAGGAATCATATTTACACAAATTGCAATTGTGCCTATTCCTCCTTCAACTTCAGGAACATTAGAAAGATTAATTTCTGGTGTGCCATTAATTTTTATATAGTCGCCAGTAGAAGTACCAACCATCTCTGGTTCAATTTGTTGCGGATGGTACATATCTATTATTGTTTTATTATTTAATTTTGTTTTAGCAGACATTTCTACGCCGCATACATCACCTTTTGCTGCAAAACCATGTGGAGATTTACGGTCAATATCAGTTATTATCGGTTTCATTTGTTGATTAAAATCATCAACTTCTAAACCTAATGCATCAGCTATCATGAAACTTGATTCTTTAAAGCCAACATGCCCAGCCATATTGCCTGATTTTAATCTTTTATTAAATTCAGCTACAGTTAATCCTACGCCTTGTTCTTCCATAACGGTTTTACCAAAAGGGGATAAGGAATTAATTCTTGATATTTTCATATCTTTAACATCTTCCATTACACCGCTAATACAAACTGCTAATAAATCCATCATCATTCCAGGATTAACTCCTGTACCTAAGATACTAACACCATTCTTTTTGGCAAGTTTATCCATTTCTTTAGTAAGTTCTGGTTCGTTTGCTTTTGGATAAGCCATTTCTTCGGCAGTTGATATACAATTAACTTTATGGTTAATAATAGTTTTGATTTTAGGATAAGCACTTTTAGTAAAAGAATCTGTAGCTAATAAAACAATATCAGGTTTCTTTTCAGTTAAGATTGATTCAATATTATTTGAAATAATTACATCATTATCTTGAGGATTATCTAGTTTAAGAATTGAAAAGATGCTTTTGCCAATATAACCTTCATATAAATCGCAAACACCAACTATTTCAAAACCTTGTTTATTTAGAATCATTTTCGCCATGCCTGAACCCATAGCTCCAAATCCCCAGATTGCAACTTTTACTTTATCTTTTCTCATTTATTATCACCTGTAATCCTTGTGCCAGTTTTTCCTAACAAGGCTTCTTTAGCTTCTTCTAAAGCAGCGATTAAAGCTACTCTTTTTTTATTGCCTTTTACAAAAGTTCTACAAGCTTCAATTTTTGGTAACATTGAACCGGGAGAAAATTCATTATTTGCAATATGATCATCAATTTCTGAAATTGTTAGTGTTGATAAATCTTTTTCGTATGGTTTGCCAAAGTTAAGTTTAACTTTACTAACAGCAGTTAAAATTATCAACATATCACTATCCAATAAATCAGCTAATTTTGCACTTGCAAAATCTTTATCAATTACGGCTGGAACACCAATATATTTATTGTCTTCTTGTATTACGGGAATTCCCCCACCACCAACTGTAATAACTAAATGGTTTGCTTCTACAAGGGTTTTGATTATATCGATTTCAACTATGCCTTTTGGTTTAGGACTAGGTACAACTCTACGATATCCTCGATTAGCGTCTTCAACCATAATATATTGTTTTTCTTTTTCTAAAGTTTTTGCAGTTTCAAGATTTACAAAGTTACCAATAGGTTTGGTAGGATTTTTAAATGCTTGATCTTCTTTATCTACAACAACTTGAGTAATAATAGTTGCGACGTTTTTAGTTAATTTTTTGTTTTTTAATTCAGTGGTTATTGCATTTTGTAAATGATAACCGATATAACCTTGACTCATAGCTCCAGATTCTGGAAAAGGCATTTCGGGATTATTAACATCTACTAAATGACTTTCCGCAAAAGCGCTATTTATCATACCAACTTGTGGGCCATTTCCATGAGCGATAATAACTTCATTACCTTCACTAACTAAATCAACAATTGCCTTTGCGGCATGTTTTACTTGTTCTAATTGTTCTTTTGGGTTATTTCCTAGGGCATTTCCTCCTAAAGCAACTACAATTTTTTTCATTTGTCATCACCTAAGGTAGCGTACATTACAGCTTTTATTGTATGAAGTCTATTTTCTGCTTCATCAAAAACAACTGATTGACTAGATTCAAAAACTTCTTCAGTTACCTCTAAAGCAGGTAAATTAAATTTATTATAAATATCTTCGCCAATAATTGTATCACGGTTATGGAAAGCAGGTAAGCAATGCATAAAAATACTATCTTTACCAGCTAACTCCATTACTTTTTTATTAATTTGATAAGGATATAACTTATCAATTCGTTCTTTCCAAACATGTTCAGGTTCACCCATAGATACCCATACATCAGTATAGATTACATCCGCTGATTTAGCGCCCTCTTCAACATTTTCAGTTAAATTAATACTCGCATTAGTTTCTTTAGCAATTTCGCGACATTTTTTTACAAGATCTTCATTTGGCCATAATTCTTTTGGAGCTACAGCAGTGAAATTCATTCCCATTTTAGCTGCCCCAATCATTAAAGAATTACCCATATTATTTCTTGCGTCGCCAAAATAAGAAAAATTGATTCCTTTTAAGTTACCAAATTTTTCAATAATAGTTAAAAAGTCCGCAAGTATTTGGGTAGGATGATATAAATCGGTTAAACCATTCCATACTGGTACATTAGAATATTCCGCTAAAATTTCTACAGTTTCTTGTTTATAACCACGATATTCAATTCCATCATACATTCTACCTAATACTCTAGCGGTATCTTTAATACTTTCTTTTTTACCCATTTGTGAGCCAGTAGGGCCAAGATAAGTAACATTCATACCTAAATCATTTCCACCAGCTTGAAATGCGCATCTTGTTCTAGTAGAATCCTTTTCAAATAATAATACTATGTTTTTCCCTTTTAAAGGTTCAAAAACAATACCTGCGTGTTTTTTTGCCTTTAGTTCACCTGCTAAATTAAGAAGTTTTTGTATCTCTTCAGTAGTATAATTCAATAGAGTTAGAAAACTTCTTCCTGTTAATTTTTCGATCATTATTTTCCTCCTTATAAGTATCTAAATATCCGTAAAACATAACAACTAGATTATAACACTAAAGCGCTTACAAATAAACCATAAATTGTTAAAAATTGTGATAAATTTAATTTATTGTAACTAGGCTAATTATTAGCATTTTACAATTGAATATAGTATAATGTTTTTGAGGTGGAAAAATGGCTTACGACAAAATAAATTTAAACTGGGATTATGATTTTAAGGGAGAGATAATATCTCCATCTGGAAAAGCAAATTTAGGCGATAGTGAAAAAGGATTAATGCCTTATCACTTATTATTTGGTGCTCTAGGTTCATGCTTTTATGCTACTTTTGTTTCTGTTGCTAAAAAAATGCGTTTAACATTTGATAATGCATCTATAGAAGTCAGTGGAAAAAAACTTGATGATGATTCAAAAGTAATTCAATATTTAGAAATGAATATGGAAATTAAAAACCCAAGTGACAAAGAAAAATTATTAAAAAGCGCAAAATTAGGAACGCAATATTGTTCAATTCATGAATTGATTTCGCGGACAGCCCAAATTAAATTAAACGTTGAATTTAATTAATAATTTGCATATAAAAACGATTTAGTATCTAAAAATACTAAATCGTTTTTTCTTTGTTTTCATAGTATTAAACCTCGACTATTTTAAATCAATTTATAAATATTTGAAATATAATCTCTATTACATTTATTATAGCATGCTTATTAATTTTAAAAAAATATAGCTGAATAAAATTGATTAAGACTTAAATATTAGTTATAATAACTTTAAAGGAAGATATTATGGAAAAATATGAATTAATTGCGACCACAACTTTTGGATTAGAAGCAGTGGTTAAACACGAACTAGAACAATTGAATTTTGAAATAAAATCAGTTGAAAATGGCAAAGTGAACTTTTATAGTGATTTAGCTGGGATTGCTAAGGCAAATTTATGGCTGAGATGTGCTGATAGAGTATTGTTGAAAGTTGGGGAGTTTAAAGCTTTAACATTTGATGAACTTTTTGATAAAACGAAGAATTTAAATTGGCCTTATTATATTACTAAAAACGGTAAGTTTACCGTATTAGGACAATCTGTAAAATCAAAACTTTTCAGTATTTCTGATTCACAAAGTATTGTCAAGAAGGCAATAGTAGAGAAAATGAAAGCAAAGTATAAAATCGATTGGTTTGAAGAAACTGGTCCAGATTTTACTGTAAAGGTTTCGCTTTTAAATGATATAGCTACTTTAACAATTGATACTACCGGTGAAGAGGCCTTACATAAACGTGGATATCGTATTCAAGCTATTAAAGCACCAATAAAAGAAACTCTAGCAGCGGGATTAATTTACTTAAGTTTTTGGAATAAAGAAAGAATTTTACAAGATGTTTTTTGTGGTTCAGGAACTATTCCTATTGAAGCGGCAATGATAGGCAGAAATATTGCTCCAGGTTTAACTAGAGATTTTGCATCAAAACACTGGCCCTTAATTGATAAAAATATTTGGCAAGTTAGTATTAGAGAAGCATATAAACAAATCGATTATAATGCTAAATTAGATATTAGAGCTTCAGATATAGACGAAGATAACCTAAAAGCAGCAATAGAAAACGCTGATGAAGCTGGAGTTTTAGATACAATTGAATTTGAACAATGTGATTTTAAATATGCAAAATATAAAGGTGATTACGGAATTATTATATCTAATCCTCCTTATGGAACAAGATTAGCTAATGATAATAATTTAACTGATTTATATGAAGATATGAAGAAGGTATTTAGAAGATTAAAAACATGGTCAAAATATATTATTACTGATGAAGAAAATTTAGAAAAGTATTTAAAAATGCAAGCAAACCGTAAACGAGTATTATTTAACGGAAGAATAAAGACGACATATTATCAATTTTATGGCCCTAAACCAAAATAAAAATCCACTTTTAAGTGGATTTTATTTATATATTGTTAATAGTTGGTTTGCGGTATTATCAATTAAAATAGCGCCGATTGGTGCAGTTGCAAAAATGGATAATACAGATATTGCCAATATTAATTTTCCACTTGGCAAGTCCATTGCAAGTGGAATAGCGCCGATTGCGGCTTGTACAGTTGCTTTTGGTAAGTAAGAAAATACAACAAAAGTTTTTTCATTTGCATTAAGCTTGGTTTTTACTAAACTGATAATTACCCCAATCGATCTAAAACTTATACCAATAAATATTAATAACAATGCTAGTAAACCAATTTCTTTAAAGATAAAGATATCTACAGCTGCGCCAATTAAAACAAATAACATTATTTCTGCAATAACCCAAATTTTAGAGAATTTACTTGTTAAACGTTTAGCTAAAATAGGATATAATTCTAAAATAGTAATTGCTGAAGCAATTATAGCTAGTAAGCCTGATATAGGTAGATAATCTTCAATATAAATCAAGAAAAATGACCAACCAAAAATTAATAAAACCTTTAAGGTATCGCGAAAATGGAATTTTTTAAAAACATATACCAATATAAAGCCACTCACAACCCCTAATATAATTCCTAAAATTAATGAGATTGGCAGTAATAGTATTTGATTTAGTTCAACTGTATTTGTTTCGTAAATCTGTAGTAAAATAGTGAAAACTATTATAACAAAAATATCATCAACTGAAGAAGAAGCTAGAACTAATTGAGGGATTTTTTTATCCGTGCCAAGTTTCTTGTTGATTAGATTAATCATTCTAGGAACAATTACTGCTGGAGAAACAGCCGCAATTACACTACCTAAAATAAAAGCTTCTATAGTTGTGATATCAAATAATAAGGGACTGATTAATCCTATCGCAATAATTTCAACGGATGCAGGAATAAAACTTAATAATATTGCTGATTTACCAACTGTTTTTAGGTCGGTCAAATCTAAAGATAATCCAGCACGAATTAAAATTACTACTAAAGCAATTTTTCTTAAGTCCGCTGAAATATTTATAATATCATCAGATATTAAATCTAGCACAAATGGACCAAGAATTATCCCAGTAATAATAAACGCAAGTAAACCAGGTAAATGAATTTTAATAAAAACTCCATATATTATAATACTTAATAATATTATTAAAGTTAGACTTAAAAACATAATCTAGCCCAAGTACAGTTTAAATAATCTTTCAATTTTATCAAAATCAATAAAACGAGATTCCCGTAATATTTCTTTAGACTCACTGAAAACAATTACAGTAGGGACAGTAAAAACCAAATGTTGACCTTGAAATATTTCTACATCCTCTAAATATAGTTGATATGCAGGTATTTTTGGATAACCCACCATAAAAGTTTTTAATTTTTCAGTTAATGGCTTACATACACCACAATGTTTAGTTTTTGCGATAATCACAACTAATTCTGAGTTGATTTTTTCTTCGAATTCTTGATAATTTTTAATAGTATCCATTAAACACCTCGATAATTTCAATTAAATCTATTATACTATAAGAGAAGGTAAAATGTAAAATTATATTTACCTTTATATCTTGACATATGTCAAGAATGACTATATAATTTAAGTAAGGAGAAAGTTATGCCAAGACCGAATAAACCACGCATTATTTGTGAAATGCCTAAATATTTTATGTACGGACCTAAGGGTAAAAGAGCTAACAATTTAGAAAAGGTTTCAATGCTAGTTGATGAATATGAAACAATCAGATTAATGGATCAATTAGGGTTAACTCAAGCTGAATCAGCTGAAAAATTAGGTGTTGCGCGTACAACAGTTCAAAGAATTTATAATAATGCTAGAAAAAAATTAGCTGATGCAATTATTAATGGAAAAGTATTAATTATTGAAGGCGGAGACTATATATTTTGTGATGAAGAAGATTGCGAAAGTTGTTCTTTGCCACATAGAAGAGGAAAAAGAAACCGGTTTAATAACCGTAGATAGGAGTAAAATATGAAAGTTGCTTTAAGTGTAAAAAATAATATGATTACTGAGCATTTTGGACATTGTGATTATTTTCTGATTTATAAGGTTTCTGATAATGAAATTTTAGGATCATATGTACTTAAAAATCCTCCACACCAAAAAGGCTATTTACCAAAGTTTTTAAAAGATAATGAAGTAGATGTTGTTATTACTGGTGGAATTGGAAAAATGGCAGTTGAATATTTAGAGGATTTAGGCATCAAATGTTATATGAATGTGGTTGGAGAAGCTCAAGAAGTAATTAAAACATTTGTTAAAGGAAATTTAAACTATAAACAAGAACCTTGTACGGAGAGTAAACATTAATTCTAAGTAAAAAAAGTTAGACAACTCTAACATAATATGTTATAATTTAAATATAAAATTAAAATAATAGGAGGAAATTATGGAAGAAGAAAAAAATGATTTTTATCAAATGCCTTTGATAGGTGATCCAGCACCAAGTTTTTCTGCGGTCACAACACAAGGAGAGATTAACTTTCCAGTTGATTATGAAGGAAAATGGGTGATTCTTTTCTCACATCCAGCAGATTTCACCCCGGTTTGTACTACTGAGTTTATGACATTTACAAAAATGTTAGATGAATTTAAAGAACTTAATACTGAACTTATTGGATTATCTGTGGATTCATTACATTCACACATTGCTTGGTTAAGAAAAATTAATGATTTGGAATGGAAAGACATGAAAAACTTAGATGTTACTTTCCCTTTAATCGAAGATATTAAAATGGATGTAGCTAACAAGTTCGGAATGATTCAACCTAATCAATCATCTACCCAAGCGGTTAGAGCGGTCTTTGTTATTGACCCTAAAGGAATTATTAGAACTATTCTTTATTATCCACTTTCTACTGGTAGAAACTTTGATGAATTAAAAAGAATTATACAAGCTTTACAAAAAGCAGATTCAGATGGAGTTGCTACACCAGCAGATTGGAGACCAGGAGATGATGTAATACTTCCACCACCTGGATCTTGTGGTTCAGCTAAAGAAAGAGTTAACACCAAAGATAAAGATGTATATTGTTTAGATTGGTTCATGTGTTTTAAAAAAGATAAAAAGTAAATTAGATATAAAAAGATCAAAGCAATTTTCGCTTTGATCTTTTTTTTATTTTAATTTTAAAACTAGTTTAACAGGATTATGATCACTGTATTTAAAATTCTCGTCTAAAGTATCTACAGAGATAAGTGTTACATTATTTGATACTATATAACCATCAATTAAATAATATTGATTGTTGTTTGGATTTTCTGTATCTAATGGCTTATTTAATAATCTACATGTTGGAGTTGATGAATCAACTCCAAAAATAAAGTCATTATCTTCAAACCATAATTCTTCTAGTGGATAAGCTTGCCAATAAAAAGCTTCTTTTAATGTATAAATATCTTTATATTGAAAATCCTCTTCATTTTGGTAGTCACTATATGCACTAGGAAAACTTTGATTGAAATCTCCGCCTGCTATAACATAATTTCCTTTATTTTTTTCTTCCAGCATAATTGTTTTTAAAGCTTCCATTTCTTGTTTTCTCATTGTGCCATCGTCATATGCTGATAAATGTAGGTTAATAATAACTAATTCTTTATCAGAAGAAGCAATTGGGTATCTATTAATTAATAGTGCTCTTTTTAGATTGGCTAATCTTACTGGCCAGGGAAAGCTGCCAGGAAGTTGAAATCTAGTTGATTCTTCTAAGTAAAAATTACTAAAAGTAGCAATCCCAGAATTGACTTTACCTAACATTTTTGTCGGATTAAATGGAAAAGGTACAAATATAGCGCGGTAATTATAGGCAAGAGTTGAATTGTACTCTATTAGCGCGTCTTGATATATTTCATATTGATTGATATTAAAAGATCTTTTTGAGTCAATATCAATTTCTTGTAAAAGATAGATGTCTACGCTTTCTCTAGTAAGAATTGTTTCTATTCCCTCAAGATTTACTTCAACCTCAGCTTGTGAATCCATTTTAGTTTTTGTTCCACCATCCATAACAAAGTCTTCAGTTTCACTTAAAGAAGCATAACCAGTATTAAAAGTTAAGATTGAGATTTCTTTATTAAGTTCTACATAATTATTATTTTCGTTATCCAAATTATTCGTTATCGCAATGTTTTTAGTTTCATTTGGTCTAAATTCAAAAACATGTAAAGTTAAGACAAAACCAACAATAAAAACCAAAATTACAGTAAATGTTATAAAAGTAATTTTTAATGCTTTTTTCATAAGAACCTCTCTTTAATTTATTATTATATCTTATAATGAAAGAATAATAAATATCTATTTAGGATTTAATAGGTTTAATAAAATTTTTATTTATAGTATAATCTAATCATAATAATATTGAAGGTGATTTTTATGGAATATCAACTAATAGGAAAAATAATTGGCTTTAAAGGCTTAAAGGGAGAAATTAAAATTAAGCCATTTTCAGCATTTTTACCGGAAAGATTAAAACCAGGAAATACTGTTTTTTTAAATGAAGATAATAACTATATTAAATTTAATGTAAAAAAATATCTCCAACAAGGAAAACATCATCTTTTAACATTAGAAGGATTAGATAATATTGATACAGTAAAAAAATATAATAAATTTAATTTATATATGGATTTAGACTATGATTTTTCTTTGCCAGAAAATGAATTTCATCAAGATGATTTAATTGGACTTAAGGTATATCAGAATAAACAACTTAAAGGCGAAGTAGTAGATATTAAAAATTATCCTAGTGATGATTATTTAGTTATCAAAACCAAAGAAAAAAAGATATTGATACCTTTTAGGGATGAATTTATTGTAGCAATGGATAGCAATAGAATTGATATAATTGAAATGGAGGGTTTATTTTGAAGATTACAATCTTAACTTTATTTCCAGAAATGATTTTACCAACATTAAACGCTTCGATTATTAACCGTGCAAAAGAACAAGACTTAGTAGAATTCGAAATCATTAACTATCGAGTTTTTTCACAAAATAAACATAAAACAGTTGATGACACTCCTTATGGCGGGGGTGCTGGAATGGTGCTTTCTGTTGAACCGATATATTTTGCATTAAAAAGCATTGAAGACTATAAATCAGCATATAAAGTTTTATTAACCCCTCAGGGCAAAACTTATAATCAAAAGCTGGCTAATCAATTTGTAAAAAAAGATCATATTATTCTAATATGTGGCCATTATGAAGGTTTTGATGAAAGAGTTAGAGAATATGTAGATGCTGAAATATCGATAGGAGATTTTGTTTTATCTGGTGGTGAAATTGGAGCTTTAGCTATAGTTGATTCAGTGGTTAGGATGATACCTGGAGCTATTGGTGACAAAGACTCATATATTAATGATTCGTTTTATAATGGTTTATTAGATTATCCACAATATACAAAACCACGTGAATTTAATGGTTTAAAAGTTCCTGATGTTTTATTAAATGGTAATCATAAATTAATTGAAGAATGGCGAAAAAACAAACAAATAGAAAGAACTAAAATTAGGCGACCTGATTTATATAAAAAGTATCAAAAAAACACGAAATAATATTTGCTTTTACAACTAGCATATGCTATAATCGTAATGCTGAAAAGAATTGAATAACCCTTTGTTCCGATGGATTATCTAAGAACCGAGGAGATTTTAAAAGGAGTTGACCAAAATGTCGCAGCAATTAATCAAAGATATTACTCAAGAATATCTTAAAAAAGACCTACCTGATTTTCGTTCAGGAGATACCTTACAAGTTGCATTAAAAATTAAAGAGGGTAACCGTGAACGTATCCAAGTTTTTGAAGGCTTGTGCATCAAAAAACAAGGTGGAGGAGTTAGTGAAACTTTCACTGTAAGAAAAATTTCTTATGGAGTTGGAATTGAAAAAACTTTCTTATTACATTCACCAGTTATTGATAGTATCAAGGTTAAACGTCGTGGAAAAGTTCGTAGAGCATATCTAGGATATATTCGTGGACTATCTACTAAAAAATCAAGAATTAAAGAAAAACGCTAAAAAAAAGTGAGACAATTATTGTCTCATTTTTTATTTGCTTTATGAAAATTTTTTCATTCTTAATTGAAAGATTGCTATTTTATGGTAAAATATAAGGTGATAAGAATGGAGATGATAGTATGGCAAAGACTAAAGCGACTATCTATAATGTAGCTATGAGAGCCGATGTATCCTTGGCTACAGTATCAAGAACCTTAAATAATCCTGAAAAAGTAAAAAAGGAAACTAGAGAAAAAGTTTTAAAAGTCATTGAAGAATTGGGTTATAAACCCAATGCTTTTGCACGTGGTTTAGCTAGCAGAAGATCAACTTCAGTAGCGGTAATGGTTCCTGATATGACAAGATCATCAATTGCTGAGATGGTTAATGGAATTGCCATTGAAGCGAGAAAATATAATTATTCATTAATTCTTTATGTTTTAAAAGATGAGTATGAAGAAGAATCAGAAATGCTAAAAGAAGTTGTAGCTTCTCAAGCAGATGGAATTCTTTATATGAATGATGAAATAAACGAACAACAATACCAAATGCTAAATAAAATCAAAGAAGATTACACTATTCCGATAATTTTAGCGAACACATTATATCCATATGAAAATAAATTAACTACTGTTTCAATAGATTATTATAAAGCGGGTTATGAAATTACAAAAGAGTTAATAGAAGAAGGAAGAAAAAACATTTATATGTTAACTACCGCAAGAAAATACATGGTTAACGATTTAAAGGAATCTGGATATTTAAAAGCAATCGATGAAGCAAACTTAGAACCACATATTTATCGTACAAGTGGCGATATATCAATAAATACTGTTCACTTTGATGAATTATATTTAGAAGCGGGAAAAAAACTTGATGGTGTCGTAGCCGTAAGGGATTCAATAGCTGTATCTTTTATAAATTCAATGATATCTAAAGGCAGAAAAGTTCCTAAAGATATTTCTGTGTTTGGATTTCAAAACACAAAATATGCTTCTTTATCAAGACCAAGATTATCATGTATAGATATTCCAATTACTGATATTGGTGTTAAGGCAATGTCATTATTGAAACAAGAAATTGATGGGAATATTTCTAAACAAAAATATTTTGAATTACCACATAGCATTATTCATAGAGATACAACAAAAAAATAATTTACTCAGGAGGAAAAAATGAATTTATTCGAAGACTTAAAATGGCGCGGCCTGATATATCAAGTCACTGATAAAGAAATAGAACAAAAACTAGAGATTGAAAAATTTAATTTTTATTTAGGCGCAGATCCAACCGCAAATAGTTTACATGTAGGGCACCTTTTAGCTTATTTAGTTGCTAAAAGATTAGAATTATTTGGACATCATCCAATCTTAGTTATTGGTGGCGGAACAGGTTTAATTGGTGATCCAAGCTATAAAAGTGAAGAGAGAAAATTACTTACAATTGAAGAATCACTAAAAAATGCTGATGGAATTACAAAACAAGTAAAAAGAATATTACCAACTGCTACAATAGTAAATAACTACGATTGGCTATCAAAGTTAAACGCTATTGAATTTTTAAGAGATATTGGAAAACATTTTAGCATTAATTATATGATGGCTAAAGACTCAGTTAAATCGCGAATTGAAAAAGGGATTTCTTTTACTGAATTTTCTTATCAAATAATTCAAGCATGGGATTTTGAACATCTTTTTAAAAATTACAATTGTAAATTGCAAATCGGTGGACAAGACCAATGGGGAAATATTACCTCAGGTTCTGAATTAATAAGAAGAGTTCATTCTAGTGATGCTAAAGTATATGGATTGACTTTTCCTTTAGTAACAAAAGCTGATGGAACTAAATTTGGAAAAACCGAATCAGGAGCGATATGGTTAGATAAAGATAAAACTTCAGTTTACGAATTTTATCAATACTGGATTAACACTAGTGATGATGATGTAATTAATAGATTAAAACAATTTACATTTTTAGAAAAAAGTAAAATTGAAGAAATTGCAGAATCATTAAAAAAAGAGCCTGAAAAACGTTTGGCTCAAAATATTCTTGCTAAAGAATTAACTAAACTTGTTCATGGCGAGAAGGAATTAAAAAAAGCTATTAATGTTAGTGAAGCTTTATTTAGTGGAAATATCAAAAATTTAAATGTAGATGAAATAGAAATGGGCTTTAAAGATTTACCTTCTATTTTAGTTGATGAACCAATAAATTTAGTAGATGGTTTAATTAAATTATCTTTAGTCAATTCTAAACGAGAAGCAAGAGAAATGATTAAAAATAATGCTGTATCAATTAACGGTGAGAAAATAAATGATACTTACCATCAAATTGATAAATCATTAGCCTTTGGTAAGAAGTATACTGTTATTAGAAAAGGTAAAAAGAAATACGGAGTAATTAAACATAATTAAAATAGTTTGGCAATTCGCCAAACTATTTTTTTTCTATTGTTAATAAAACTTTTTCAATACGATTATTAACTACTGATTTTACCTCAATTACTAAATTCTGATAATAAACTATATCATTTTTATTGGCTTTAGGAATATATTCTAGTTTATCAATAATCAAACCATTGAGAGTTTCATATTTGTCACTAATATTTAATTTTAAATAGCGATTGATATCTTGAATTGGTAAAGTTCCATTAATTAAGTATTGATTATTATCAACTTGTTTAATTTCTTCTTCGATATTATCGTATTCGTCATAGATATTACCAACTATTTCTTCTATTAAATCTTCAATGGTAATAACGCCTTCCATTCCACCATAATCATCTAAAATTATTGAGATTTGATGTTTTTCTTCTTGCATTCTTTTAAATAAATCATTTATTTTTATACTGGTTGGCACATAAAATGGTTTTCTTAATATTTTTGCAATATCAACATTTTCGAATCCGAGATTATTAGCTTGTATAAGCACATCTTTTACATGAATAATACCTTGTATGTTATCAAT
The DNA here is from genome assembly GCA_018399755.1 of Bacilli bacterium. Lineage (GTDB taxonomy): Bacteria > Bacillota_I > Bacilli_A > Izemoplasmatales > Hujiaoplasmataceae > Hujiaoplasma. The sequence goes on along the minus strand of JAGYOE010000002.1, from coordinate 29,120 downwards.
TTTATTTTTGTAAACTGGAATTCTTGAATAACTTGAATTGATTATTTCGCTAATAATCTTAGAGTTATCATCATCAATATTAATAGCATAAACATTTGTTCTAGGTGTCATAATAGCTTCTGCGCGGATATCATCAAATCTAAAAATGCTCTCTAACATATCTTTTTCTTCAGATTGGTATAAACCTTCTGAATGCCCGTGCCTAATAAGTCGTTTAATTTCATCTTCAGATATATCTTTATTGCGACTAACTTTATCATAGCCAATTAATTTTAAAACTCCTTTAGTAGTAACAGTTAATAACCAAACTAAAGGTTTAGTTAAGATCATAGTTAAATATACGATTTTAATTGAAAACATCGAAAATTTCTCAGGGCTATTTAAAGCTACTCTTTTAGGCACTAACTCTCCTAAAACTAAGGTAATATAAGATAGAATAACCGTTATTATTACAACCGCAACAGTTTCTGGTATTACAATACCAATAAAGAGAAATAATTCAACAAAACTATTTCCTAATTTTGAACCTGCCAAGGCACTTGATAAAAATCCAGCAAGGGTAATAGCTACTTGAATTGTAGATAAATACCTTGTTGAATCGGTTTGAACTTTACGTACTAATTTGGCGTTTTTATTTCCCTCTTTAGCTAATTTAGCAATCTTAGCAGGGTTTAATGATACTAAAGCCATTTCACTAGCGGCGTAAAAGCCATTGATTAAAATTAAAATTACTATAAAGATTAATATAATACCTATATCCATAATTTTCCTTTACTAAGTGAGATATTGATTTTTATCTTTTTTCTTTTTGGTTAAATATTTTTTTTGATAAATAATCCTAAGTGCATTTAAAACACAAAGAATAGCAACGCCAACATCAGCAAATATTGATAACCACATCCACATAAAACCGATTGTAGACATTATTAAGAATATTACTTTTATGGCAATTGAGAAGATAATATTTTCGGCTGATAATAAGCGAGTTTTTTTAGCGATTCTAAAAGCTTTATCTAATAAACGAATATCATTGTTAATAATAATAACATCAGATACTTCAATTGCAATATCAGATGCAGAACCCATAGAAACACCTATATCAGCATTTTTTAATAACGGAGCATCATTTATGCCATCACCAATATACATTGATATTGAGTTTGTTCTAATATTGTCAAACTGGCGAATTTTATCTTCAGGTAATAATTCTGAATAATATTCAATTCCTCCTAATTGCATAGCAATGTCTCGAGCTGATTTTTCATTGTCACCGGTTAACATTACAGTATCATAGTCTTGGGTAAGTTCTCTAACTGTTTGCATAGAGGTTTCTTTTAGTTCATCTTTAATAATAATGTAGCCGATGTATTTATTATCGAAAGCAACAAATGTATAAGAACCAATTGGTAGTTTTTCATCTTCAACTAAAATATTATTTTTTGCAAGAAAAGATTTACTGCCGGCTAAGATTTCTTTATCTTTAATTTTACCTTTAATTCCATATCCTGGAACTTCTTGAATATCTACAACTTCTAATACAGGTTGATGATTAAAGTCTACAATCGCTTTAGCAATTGGGTGATTCGAGAATTTTTCAATAGAAGCAGCTAATTGCAATGTTTCATCATTGCTATACTCTTGAATGAAGAAATCACCATGGGTTAAAGTCCCGGTTTTGTCTAAGGCAATTGTTTCAACTTCAGTTATAGAATGTAAATAAGAAGAACCTTTAAATAAAATTCCGTGTTTAGCAGCTGTTCCTATACCAGCATAATATGATAAAGGAACAGATAAAACAAGAGAACAAGGACAAGAAATAACTAAAAATATTGCAGCTCGATAAATATACGGTTCAATACTGCCTTCATTACTCCAATCAAATAATGCTCCAGATAAAACAAGAATAACCGCTAGGCCAACAACAATAGGAGTATAAATTCTAGCGAATTTAGTTATCATAAGTTCGCGTTTTGATTTTTTGTTAGTTGAATTTTCAATTAAATCAATTATTTTTGCTAGAGTTGAATTTTCATAAGTTTTGGTGACTTTTAAATGAATTATATCACCAACATTAATATTTCCACTTAAAACTTCATCACCCATATTAACAGTTCGAAGTTTTGCTTCACCAGTTAATTCTGCAGTGTTTAGTGATGTTGATCCCTCAACTATTATACCATCAAGCGGGATTCTTTCGCCGTTTTTAATAACTATGATATCGCCTATTTCGACTTGTGATGGTTCTCTTATTATAACTTCATTATCAACTAATACATTAGCATAATCAACTTTTAAATTAACTAAAGATGAAACTTCATCACGTGATTTCTGAACAGCGCGATTTTGTAAAAATTCACCAACAGAGTAAAATATAACAACAGCAATAGCTTCTTCGTATTGACCAATCGCCATTGCGGCTACAGTAGCAATAATCATTAATGTATTTTCATTTAAAATATTAAAGTTTTTTATTCCTTTGATTTGTAAAGTTAACATCTTAGATATTAAGAATAAGTAACCTAACCAATATAAAATATCACTAATAGGAGAATCGATTTGTGGTATTTGAATATTAAACAAATCATTTATTAACGGAAATAACCGATAACCAATTAAATCAAGTAAAATAATAAATACCCCAATTAATACATATTTATACTCTTTAATAAATGTGTTTTTTTTATATTCAACTTTATCTTCTAAATAATGGGTTATAATATTATCTTCAAGGATATCAACTATCCCTTTAATTTCTTTTAGAGCTTTTTCTTCATCATAATTTTCTTTAAAATCCACAAGTAAGATTTGCTTAGCATAATTGAAAGAAGCACTATTAACATATTTTAATCTAGAGACTCTTCTTTCAACTTTTGCAATACAATTTGAACAAGTGAGGTTTTTCATATTAATCTTTCTTACCATTATGTTCACTTTTCCTTTCATCTCATGTCAGAAACAATATTAATAGTCTCTTTAATATTATACTAATATTCATATATCAAAGTCAAATTAAGTTTAGATTAAAAGAATATGGTTTTTGGTTTGCAAAAAACAAACCTTGTGATAAAATAACTATGATAGGATGTGATAGAAATGAATTGGTTAGAGATAGCTAAAAAATATGAAAAAGAATATATAGAAATCACAAAGAAATTATTACAGATTCCTACAGTTTTAGAAAAATATACTCCTGAGAATAAACAAGCACCATTCGGTGTAGAAATCAAAAAAGCTTTAGATTATATGTTAGATTTAGGTAAAAATGACGGGTTTTCTGTTAAAAATATTGATAATTACGCTGGCCATATAGAAATAGGCTCAGGCGATGAAGTATTAGGCGTTTTAGGACATTTAGATGTTGTTCCTGCCGGAGGCAAATGGGATAATCCGCCTTTTTCTGCATTTGAAGAAGATGGCAAGATTTATGCTAGAGGCGCTATGGATGATAAAGGACCAACAATAGCTGCTTATATAGCTATGAAAATGATAAAAGACCACGGAATAAAATTAAATAAAAAAGTTAGACTAATTTTAGGCTGTGATGAAGAATCAGGAATGAGAGGCATAGTTAGATATCTTGAAAAGGAATCTATGCCTGATTTAGGTTTTGCTCCTGATGCTGAGTTTCCTCTTATTTATGCTGAAAAAGGAATTTATGCTTTCACCTATAAGGGAAGAGCAACTGATAAATTAATTGAGTCGCTTGAATCTGGAGATAGATTTAACGTAGTTCCTGATAAATGCGTGGCCAAGTTAAGCGAAAACAAAGAAAAAGAATTTAATAAGTTTTTAAAAGATCACAAAATTAGTGGAGAAATTAAAGACAACGAATATATTGTTTATGGAAAAAACGCACATGCTGCATGGCCACATCTAGGAGTTAATGCGATTTCTTTGATGGTTAAGTTTCTAATTAAACAAACTAATAACCCATTTATAAATATGTTAAATAAATATTTAACCAATGATTATCTTGGTAAAAAACTAGATATTGATGTTACTGATAAAGAAATGGATGAACTAACACTTAACTTAGCTTTTATTCATTATGATGGTAAAGATGTAGAAATTGGAATAAATATTCGCTATCCTAAAAATTATGATTTTGAAGCTGGTGAAACAAAAATAATTAAAGCTGGAAAAGAATTTGCATTGAACTATCACAAAAATTCTGATTCTAAACCACATTATGTTTCACCTGAAGATAACTTAGTAAAGGAATTACATGAAGCTTATATTAAATATACCAATGATACCGAGAGTAAGATAATGAGTATTGGTGGCGGAACATATTCAAGAATATTAAAAAAAGCAGTAGCTTTTGGTCCAGCTTTACCAGGAGATACTGATTTAGCTCATCAACCAAATGAACATTTAAAAATTGATGATATGATAACAGCTATTGCGATTTATGCTGAAGGAATAGTACGTCTGGCGGGAGAATAAAAATGCGATTACGTAATGTTAAATATGCCAAAGAATTGATACATTCTTATCCTAACTATATAGTTGAAAAACCAAAGATTAACAAAGGTAGATGGCATGATATTTTCGACAACGATAATCCGATAGAAGTAGAAATTGGTTGTGGAAAAGGGAAGTTTATCTATAAGAAAGCTGAAAAAAATCCTGATATAAATTATATTGGAATTGAAAAATTTGATTCTGTTATTGTTCGTGCTTTAGAAAAAATAATCCTTAAACCACTTGATAATATAAAATTAATTCGTTTTGATGCTAATAATATTTTAAATATATTTGCTTCAAATGAAATTAGTAAAATTTACTTAAACTTTTCAGACCCTTGGCCAAAAAGAAGACATATCAAAAGAAGACTTACTTCACCGAAGTTTTTAAATCGATATCATATGATTTTACAAAATTTTGGGCAGATATACTTAAAGACGGATAATTATTCATTTTTTGAATATTCTATGATGCAATTCAATAATTCAATTCATTATTCTATAGAAGATTTATCTTTAGATTTATATCAAAATTTAATGGAAGATAATATTCAAACTGAATTTGAAATTAAATTTATTGAAGAAAATAAACCGATTTATTATCTAAATATAATACATAAAGGAGTTTAGAGTGAAAAAATATTATAAAGATTTAGTGGAAATACCTGGAGTTTCTAGCCATGAAAAATATGTCAGAAAATACATGAGAAATCACCTTGAAAAATTATCAGAAGAAATAATAGAAGATAATCTTGGTTCAATTTTTGGTGGAATAAACCTTGATTATGATGGACCAACAATCATGTTGGCTGGGCATATGGATGAGATAGGTGCGATGGTTGTTGGAATAAATAAAAATGGAACAATTAAAATGATGGCTATCGGTGGAATTGACCCACAAGTAGTTATTTCCCAACACATGAATATTGTTAGAGATGACGGTTCATTTGTTCCTGGTGTAGTTGGAGCTAAACCACCGCATTTAATGAAAGATAAATCTAATAAACAAGTATCAAGTTTTGAGGATTTTCATTTAGACATTGGCGCTGATGATGATGAACATGCAAAAGAAATTGGAATAAAAATTGGCCAACAAATTGTATTTGAAAATGATTATAAAGAATCAATTGATAACAAAAAGATATTTTCTAAAGCGTGGGATAATCGTTTTGGATCAGCTATGGCGCTTGATATTTTAGAAAGTATCGATAAATCTAAATTAAAATCGAAATTCTATGCTGGGGCATCAGTACAAGAAGAAGTTGGTTTAAGAGGAGCTATCACTTCATCATATAAATTAAATCCTGATTTATTTATTGCAGTTGATTGTTCCCCTTGTAGTGATACTTTTGATAAAACAGAAGTTGGCGGGACTTTAGGAGATGGTTTTTTAGTTCGTTTCTATGACCCAAGAACATTAATGCATCAAGGTTTAAAGAAATTTATTGAAGATTTAGCAAATAAGCATAATATAAACTATCAATATTACAGTTCAAAAGGAGGGACTGATGCAGCTGCTGCACAGTTATCTCGCGGCGGAACTTTAGCTTGTACTATTGGTATGCCAGCTCGTTATATCCACTCAACAACTTCTATAATACATAAAGATGATTATAAAGCTGTTAAAGCTATTATTTTAGCAATTTTAGAAACTATTGATAAAGAAACAATTAAAGAAATTAAAGCAAATGTTTAAATAATTTGTTTTAAAATATAACTTATGAGACCACGTTAGTGGCTTGGAAAGGGAAAAATAATGAAAGAAAAAAAAGTTTTAAGTAACAAAGAAAAAACTAGAGAAATGACAATTTTGGCAATGTTTATTGCGATAATTGCTTTACTAGGATTAGTTCCAGCGCCTTGGGGAACCACTTGGGGATTTTTTAGAATTGTTGGTACAGTAGAAGCTACAATAATTCATATCCCGGTTTTAATAGGCGCTGCTTTAATGGGAAAACGTTTTGGAATATATTTAGGTCTAGCTTTTGGGATTATTTCTAATATAGCAGCCTTTATATATGGATCGCCTTTATTTTACTATCCTTGGGTAGCTATATTACCAAGATTTATTTTTGGCTTTTTGATTGTGTATGTGGTTAATTTTGCATTAAAAATCTTCCCAACAAAATCAATTGCGCTTTTTATTAGCTTTTTTGTTTTGAGTTTAATTCATACTATAATCACATTATCATTACTATATACTGTATTCCCAATGGTTTTTGAACTTCCTTTTAATCTAGAAACATTAGAATACTTTATATTTACATGGATCTTCTTGATTGGTTTTCCATGGGTTCAATTTCTTGAAGCAGTTGCGGCAGGTATAATTGGTTCTGTAATAGTGATTCGTCTTGCTAAGGATTTTGGTATTAGAAAATATATGACCAAAACTGAATTAGATAAATTTGACTCAGACCAACAATAAGGCGAGGAGATATATTATGAAAATTGCCATTGATATTGGTAATACTACTATAGCGATTGGTTTATCAAAAACTGGTGAAGAAATTGATAAAATCTATCGAATAAATACTGATAAATCAAGATCAACTGATGAATATATGATTATATTAAATGATTACATTAATGAATGTAATGAAGCAATAATTGCTTCAGTTGTTCCAGAGTTAAATGAAGTTTTTCGTGACTATTTCTTAAGTAAATTTTCTATTAAACCATTATTTGTTGGTCAAGGTATTAAAACAGGAATTCAAATTAATTCAGATAATCCTAAAGAAGTTGGAGCTGATTTAATAGGGAATTCTGTTGGGGCTACAAGTGTTTATAATAAGACTTGTTTAATTATAGATTTAGGTACAGCTACAACTTTTACATATATCCAAAATAAAACATTAAAAGGTGTAGCAATTGCGACTGGTTTAACAACTAGTAAGGATGCATTATTTTCTAAGACTTCTTTATTACCACAAGTAGAATTACAAGCTCCAAAAAATACCCTTGGTAAAAACTCAGTTGATGCATTTAAATCGGGGTTAATTTATGGACATGCGGCTATGGTAGATGGAATGATAAAAAGAATCAGCGATGAGGTTAAAAACGAAGATTTAACAGTAATAATGACAGGTGGACACGCTAGATTTATTCATTCTTTATGCCATCAAGAAATTATACGCGATGATTTATTAATTTTAAAAGGATTGTTGATAATTTTGAAAAAAAATAAAAACTAAAGAATAAAATGAAATGCACTTGTCTAAGTGCATTTTTTTCTTAATTATGATAAAATAAATTAATTAAAGAGGTGGGCTATGAAAAAGAATTTATTATTAATTGATGCTAGTAATTTATTATTTAGATCTTATTATGCAACAGCTTATTCAGGCAACTTAATGCAAACAAAAGACGGCCGTTATACTAATGGCGTTTTTGGATTTGTTAGAGCTATGAATAATTTATTAGATAGAGATTATACACATATAGTAGTTGCTTTAGATTCAATCGGAAAGACTCATCGTCATGAAAAATTTGAAGATTATAAAGGCACAAGAGTAGATGCACCTGAAGAGTTAAAGGAACAATTTCCTTATATGGAAGAGTACCTTGAAGCAGCTGGGGTATATTATTATCGAGAAGAAAGTTATGAAGCTGATGATATTATTGGATATATTACTGAACATTATAAAAACCAATTTGATAAAGTAACAATTTATAGTAATGATCAAGATTTAATGCAATTAATTGATGATAATGTATACCAACTTATTTCTAAAAAAGGTTTAAGTGAAGTTGAAATTCTTGATAAAAAAGGATTATTTGAAAAAATGAAACTTGCTCCAAATCAAGTTCCAGATTATAAAGGGCTAGTAGGAGATAGCTCAGATAATATTCCTGGTATAAAAGGAATAGGTAAAAAAACAGCCCAAAAACTACTAAGCCAATATGAAAATATTGAGAATATAATTCAAAATATTTCCAATTTAAAAGGGAAATTAAAAGAAAGAATTGAAGAAAATCAAGAAATAGCTAAATTTTCTAAAGAATTAGCCACTATTGAAACTGACTTTGAAAATAAATTAGAGATAACTAAAGCTAAATATAATGGATTTGACATTGAAAAATTAAGAAAGTTTTACCAAAAAATGAATTTCAATTCTTTTCTTAAACAAATAAACAAGGATAAAAAAATCGAGAATTATGATTATACCCATATTAAATCAGTTGATGATTTAGAAAAGGTTGAGTTAAATGATGGATATTTAGTTTTAGAAACATACGAGAATAATTACCATATAGCTGAAAAATTAGGCTTTGGTTTAATCACTAATAATCAAACATTTTTCTTTGACTATGAGTTAGGTTTAAAATCAAAAAAATTCACTAATTGGTTAAAATCAAAAACAAAAGAAAAGTATGTTTACGACTTAAAAAAAACAAAAGTAATTTTACTTTGGGATGGTTATGAGTTTGAAAATATTAAATTTGATCTTTTACTTGCCGCATACTTGATTGATGCAAGTATAAATCAAGATGATTTTGCTTATGTTGCTAAATCATTAAATCATGATGAGGTAATTTCTGATGATATTATCTATGGGAAAGGCGCAAAAAAACATATTCCAGATAAAGAAAAATATATTAAACATATAATTACAAAAGTAAAAGCAATTAAAATGTTGAAAGATATTGCTTTAACAAAAATTAAAGAAAATAATCAAGAAAAATTATTTAATGAAATTGAACTTCCATTAGCTAATACTTTAGCTAAAATGGAGTTTGCAGGAATAAATGTTGATAAAGAAAAATTAATTGAATTTGGAAAAACATTAGATAAAAAAATTGCTAAGTTACAAGAAAATATTTATCGAGAAGCAGATGAACAATTCAATATAAATTCACCAAAGCAATTAAGTGAAATCTTATTTGATAAGTTAAATCTGCCATCAAAGAAAAAGACAAAAAATGGATACTCAACTGATATTTCAGTATTAAAGAAACTTAAAAATATTCATCCTATCATTAATGATTTGATTAATTATCGAACTTATTCGAAATTGAAATCAACTTATTATGTTGGGTTGCTAGAAGCATTAAATTTAAAAGGTGATAATAAAATCCATACTATTTACCAACAAGCTTTAACTAAAACAGGACGTTTATCTTCAAAAGAACCTAACTTACAGAATTTACCAATTAAAACCGAAATAGGGCGTGAATTAAGAAAAATATTTGTTGGCGAAAATAATAACAGTTTATTATCACTTGATTATTCACAAATAGAATTAAGAGTAGTTGCTGAATTAGCTAATGTTAAAAACTTAAAAGAAGCGTTTAAATCAGATAAAGATATTCATTTAGAAACTGCTAAGAAGATTTTTGATAAAAATGAAATTACCGATAATCAAAGATCAATCGCAAAAGCGATTAATTTTAGTATAATCTATGGAAAAACCGCTTGGGGATTGTCTGAAGAGTTAGATATTTCTCCTAAGGAAGCTGAAAAATTCATTAATAGTTATTTCAAAACTTATCCTGAAATTGAAAAATATACTAATGAACAGATAAATAAAGCTAAAGAAAAAGGCTATGTGGAAACATTGTTTTCAAGAAAAACCTTTATTCCTGAATTAAATTCTAAAAATTATCAAACTAGACAATTTGGAAAACGAATTGCGATGAATGCACCTATTCAAGGTAGTGCAGCGGATATTTTAAAACTTGCTATGGTTAAAATTTCGCAAAAATTTGCTGAAGAGAAAATAAAGTCAGAAATTATTTTACAAATTCACGACGAAATTGTTTTAGACGTATTACAAGAAGAGTTAAAAAGGGTTATTGAAATCACCAAAGATATTATGGAAAATATTGTTGATTTTGATAGTAAATTGGCAGTTCATTACAGTTCTGGCAAGAGCTTATATGAGGTGAAATAATGCCTGAATTACCTGAAGTGGAAACCGTTAAAAACACTTTGAAAAATTTTCTTTTAGGAAAAAAAATTAAAGATATAATAATTAATTACGACAAAATTATTAAATATGATAATAAAGATTTCAAAAACGCGTTAATTGATCAAACCTTTATGGATATAGATAGATATGGAAAATATCTGATATTTAAGTTTGAAAAAAATTCTTTAGTTAGTCATTTGCGTATGGAGGGTAAATATTTTATTAGAAAGAATCTGGCTGACATTACTAAACACGACCATATTATTTTCACTTTAGAAAATGATATTTATTTAACCTACCATGATGTTAGAAAATTTGGTACAATGGAATTAACTAAAAAAGGGGAAGAATTCTTTCTAAAAAGTCTTAGTAAATTAGGACCAGAAATAAATAATCCTAATATTGATATTAATAGTATTTACCAAAAAATAAAAACTTCATCTAGACCGATAAAAGCTGTTTTATTAGATCAAACTATCGTAGCTGGATTAGGTAATATTTATGTAGATGAAACTTTATTTTTAGCTAAAATTCATCCAAATAAACAAGCTAAAACTATTAGTTTAAAACAGTTAAAAATTATTATAAATTCGGCTCAAGAAGTGATAAATAAAGCTATTAAACTTGGTGGGACAACAATAAGATCTTATCAATCTTCTTTAGGTGTAGATGGAAGATTTCAGAATGAATTAAATGTACATACTCTAGCAGGAAAACAATGTAAAAGATGTAATACATTAATTAAAAAAATAAAGGTTGCCGGCAGAGGAACTTATATTTGTCCTAATTGTCAAGAAGAGGAGTAATTATGAAGGTAATTGGATTAACTGGCGGAATTGCTTCCGGGAAAAGTCTTGTAAGTGATTGGTTTAGAAAAGTTCATATAAAGGTTATTGATGCAGATAGTGTTTATAAAAACCTATTAAAAGTTGATAATAACTTATATAATGAAGTTACAAATGCATTTAACCTAGAAAAAAACGAAAATAATCGTTTAGATTTTAAATTGCTCGCAAGAATAGTATTTAATGATAAATCAAAATTGGAATTATTAAATAAAATAACCCATCCTTATGTAATAAAAAAAATCGAAAAAATGATTACTGAATATAAGCAAAAAGGCGAAGATATTATAATTTTAGCTGTACCTTTATTATTTGAAGCTAAAATGGAATATTTATGCGATAAAATTATTTGTGTTTATCTTGATTGTGAAACACAAATTGAACGGTTATTGAATCGAAGTAATTTAGATAGAGAAGTAGCATTAAAACGTATAGAATCACAAATGGATTTAAATCAAAAAAAAGTAAAAGCTGACTATGTTATTGATAACTCTTATTCAAGAGATAATAGTTATCTGCAATTTATTCAAATATTAGCTAAAATAAAAGTTTTAGACTAGGAGGGGTGTTTTTGGAAAATATAAAAAGAAATGATGTTTTTGTTGTTTCGGCTGAAGGAATGTGTTCTACAGTTGATTATCAAGTATTAACATTACTTTATCAGCCAATTATTGGGAAAACAGCTTTAACATTATATTTAACCTTAATTAACCTAGTCGATAGACAATCTTTTGTTTCGGATGAATATTTACACTCTGATCTTGAAAGTTTGTTAGATCTTGAAGCAAGTGATATTGAAAAAGCAAGATATAAGTTAGAGGCGATAGGTTTATTAGTTACTTTTTTTGCTAGTGATAGTTTTACCTATGAAATTAAACTTCCATTAAGCGCTAGAAGTTTTGTTAATGATGGGATATTAGGTGAATATTTAATTTCAAACATCACTAAAACAAGATTTAAAAAACTACTTAAAATTTTTAAAGTAAAACAACCTAATAAAAAACAAAAATATAATATTTCAAAAGCGTTTAATGAAATATTCCCCCAAATTGATAAAATTTATAAAACTGACTATGAAACAGCCTTGTTATCAGGAAAAGCACAAACATTTCGCAAATTAAATGGGCATGATTTAGATTGGCGATTTTTAAAAGACAGTGTTCCTGTAGAATTATTAGATATTAATAAGCTGACCGAAGCGATAAAAAACAAGATTAATCAATTAAGTTATGTATATGATTTAAATGAAATTGAAATGAAAAATATTATGATTAAATCTATCGACAATAATAATAACTTAAATATTGAAGACTTAGCAAGAAATGCCCGCCATCGATTTGACGAATTACAAGCAGATGCTGTTAGTGATAAAGTCAGTAAAAAATCTATTTATAAAGAAACTGAAGTAAATACTGATAATATTGAAGAATATTTTAAAAATATTTCTCCCAAAGTTTTATTAGAAGAATTAAATGATGGCGTTGTTTTAACTTCAGACTTAAAAATTGCAGAGCGTTTACTTGATGAAGTGGGTTTAGACACTGGAGTTATAAATGTTTTACTCGCCTATATTTATAAACAAAAGGACAATAAGTTACCTGGATATGCATATTTTCAAAAAGTTGCTCTTAGTTGGAAGCGCAATAAGATAAATTCGGTTGAAAATGCTTTACAATATATTAAGCATATTGATTCAATGAAAAATAAAAAGCCAGGATATAATTATAAACAAAAAAATAAACCAGATGTTGATGTTGAATGGTTAGATGAATATTTAAACTTAGAGGATAATAACTGATGAAAAAAATAGATGATTATTTAAAAAATCTTGATAGAAAAGTTGACTATGATAACCTTATTGATAAATTTATGGAAAATCCAATAATTAATAAGTTTATTTTAGATAACGATTTAAAACATAATGAAATAATTAAAGGAATTAATCCCTTATTAATTTTTTATGAAGAAAATAATATCTGTAACCAATGTCAAGGCCTAAAATATTGCAAATTACAAACAACTGGTTATAACTCAAGTTTAGTGTATAAAAACAAAAAAATAGCTTTAGAATATAAATCTTGTAGATATAATAAACAAGATTATGTCACTAGCAATATTGATGCGTTATATGTGCCAAAAAGGATATTTGAATCTACTTTAGATGATTTTGATTTAATCGGCGATAGTCGTAAAACTATTCATAATTATATTTTAGATTTTCTAAAAAAATATAATAAAGATAATTATATGAAAGGGATTTACCTTTCAGGAAAATATGGTACTGGCAAAACTTATATCCTAGCAGTAATAGCTAATGAATTAGCAAAATTAAACTATAAAGTAATTTTTGCTTATTATCCAGATTTAGTTAGAGAACTAAAATCAAGTATATCTAAAGGCAATTTAGAGGAAAAAATATTAAAACTAAAGCAAACTGATATCTTGTTTTTAGATGATATTGGTGGAGAGTTTTTCTCTAGATTTATTCGTGATGAAGTTATGGGGCCAATTTTGCAACATAGACTTTTAGATAAACTGCCAACTTTTTTCTCTAGCAATCTTAATTTAAATGAACTATCTAAGGTAATGCGAGATTCAGAATCTTCTCTAGAAGCAATAAATTCAATTAGAATCATTCAAAGAATTAAACGCATGACAGAAGAGTTTACTTTAAAGGATATGCCTCGTTTATCTTGACAAATTCTAAAACACAAGTATAATATAGATAGAAACGATGAAGAGGATATGATTATTATTAGTTTTAATTAAAGCGAAGGTAGGATGGTGAAAGCTACTTATTAATCAATAATAATTACTAACTTGGAGTTTGCCTTAATAAAGCACGTACCAGGCGTTAACGGTCTAAGTAATAAACTAAGGTGGTACCGCGATTATCTCGCCCTTTTATAAGGGTGAGTTTTTTAATTTAAAGGAGGAAAATTATGAAAATCACTTTACCTGATGGTTCAAAATTAACTTACGATGAGCCAAAAAAATTAACTGAAATAGCTAATGATATTTCAATATCTTTAAGGAAGAATAGTATTGTAGCTAAAGTTGATAATCAACTAATGGATATGGATAGAGTTATAACTAACGATGCAGAAGTTGCTTTTTTAACCGATAAAGACCTAGAAGCCTTAGAGGTTTTGAGACACTCAACTGCACATTTACTAGCTGAAACTGTTAAACAAATGTATCCTCAAGCTAAATTTGGAGTTGGGCCAGTAATTGAAGATGGCTTTTATTATGATATTGATTTAGGTGAGGAAGTTTTAACAGAATCAGATTTACCAAAGATAGAAAAACAAATGAAAAAAATCGCTTCTCAAAATGCTAAAATTGAAAGAAGTGTTCTTTCTTATGATGAAGCGATGGAATTATTTAAAAATGATGAATATAAAAGAGAATTAATTCAAGACTTACCAAAGGATGAAGAAATAAGTATTTATAAGCAAGATTATTTTATTGATTTATGTCGAGGACCACATTTACCAGGAACGAAATGGATTAAACATTTTAAACTTTTAAGTTTAGCAGGAGCCTATTGGCGCGGTAAAAGCAACAATAAACAACTTACTAGAGTTTATGGTACTGCGTTTTTCTCTAAACAAAATTTAGACAATCATTTAAAAAATCTTGAAGAACGAAAAAAACGTGACCATCGAAAAATTGGAAAAGAATTAGATTTATTTATGATTAGTGAGTATGGACCGGGATTTCCTTTTTGGTTACCGAATGGAATGATTCTAAGAAGAGAACTAGAAAATTTCTGGTATGAAGAACATCTAAAACACAACTATGAATTAATAGAGACACCAATTATGTTAAGCAAAGAATTATGGGAAATATCTGGCCATTGGAAAAATTACCAAGATAATATGTATACATCTAAGGTTGATGATAGAGAATTTGCAATTAAACCAATGAATTGTCCAGGTGGCATATTAGTATATAAAAGAGATCTACATTCATATAAAGATTTTCCTCTTAAAGTAGGAGAACTGGGCTTAGTACATCGACATGAAGCAAGTGGGGCATTAAGTGGTTTATTTAGAGTGAGAAATTTTACTCAAGATGACGCCCATATTTATATGACAGAAGACATGATAAAAAATGAAGTAAAAGAGTTAGTAAAACTATATGATTTTATGTATAAAACATTTGATTTAGATTATAAGATTGAATTATCAACAAGACCTGAAGATAAATATATCGGGGAAATATCAACTTGGGATAAATCAGAAAAAGCTTTAGCTGAAGCCTTAGATTCAATGAATCAAGAATATACTATTAATCAAGGTGATGGAGCATTTTATGGACCGAAACTAGATTTTATTGTTAAAGATTCAATGAAAAGATTATGGCAATGCGGAACAATCCAACTAGATATGAATTTGCCTGAAAGATTTGACTTACACTATATAAATGCCGATGGAGAAAAACAAAGACCAGTTATGTTACATAGAGCTTTATTTGGTTCAATTGAAAGGTTTATTGGGATATTAATCGAACATTATGCAGGAGCTTTTCCAACTTGGTTAGCACCAATTCAAGTAGAGGTTATCCCGGTTAATAACGAATATCATTTAGATTTTTCAGAAAAATTTGTTAATAATTTAAAAACAAATAAGGTTAGAGCTAAACTTGATGATCGAGATGAAAAACTTGGCTATAAAATTAGAGAAGCACAAACTAAAAAAATTCCTTATCAAATCGTTATTGGAGACAATGAATTAGAGTCTAATGAAGTAACATACAGAAAATATGGTGAGAAAAAACAAACAACTGTTAAAATTGAAGATTTTATTGAGATGATTAAAACAGAAATCACTGAAAAAGCTTAAAAAAATACCCTATATTTTACTATATAGGGTTATTTTATTTTTTTAAGTTGATTTATTTTTTCAATGCTCGGATCAATATAGATTGTTTTTTGATTTGTGTATGAGACATAAGAACCTAATTCTCCAGGAATTTTTTTAATATTTTTTACTAAGGTATAGTCAACAGCTACAGAACTAGAATTTTTGCTTTTTGAATAATAAGCTGCTAGATTAGCTGCATGACGAATGGTCGCTTCTTTTAAGTTGTTATTACAAACGATTGTATGCGAACCTGATTGATTTTGGACATGGAACCACATAAAATCTTTTTTGGCAAATTTATGAGTTAAATAATTGTTTTGCAAGTTGTTTTTACCAACTACTATTTTAACTCCTAAAGGATCTATATAACTATCATAATTAAATCCTTTCAAAGTCTGTTTTTTGCTTTTTTTCTTTGGCAAATACTTTAAATCGATTAATTCTTCTTTAATTTCTTCTAGGTCATTTAAATTATAATTAGTATCAATTTGTTGTTTTAAATTTATAAAATAATTTATCTCGTGTTTGGTTAAAATGATTTGACGTTTAATATGTTTTAATGCGCTTTTTAATTTTTTATAGCGTTTATAATATTTATTAGCATTTTCAATTACTGACAGTTTGCGATCTAAGTTAACTTTAATTTCTTTGTTTAATTCGTAAGAGTAACCGATATATTCTAAGTCAGTAAAATTGATTTTGTGCTGATTTTGGATTAATAAATCTGCCTTTTGACGAAATGCATCATATTTTTGCGCGTTTTTATAGTCTTTTGTGAGTTTTTCCAATTTATTCTTGTTGCGATTAAGATAATTTTTAGCGAATGTTAATAAATATTTATGAATTTGTTTTACCTTTTCTTTATTAGATCTCGCTTGATAATAATTTTCAAGTAAAGCGGATATTGAATTAAAATATTGTTTCCTTCCTTCAAAAATATCAATAAAATAGAATTTAGGTTTATCATTAATTTTTAAAGTTGGTTTTATTGGTTTTTCAAATAATTCAATATAAATATTGAATATTTTATCACTATCATAATTTGCTTTTTTTAATATATGTTTTGCTAGGAGGGGAGAAATACCTCTGATATTATTAATTATATCTTTATAATTAGGTTCTGCTTTTTTAAAGAATTCTTTAATTTTATCAAAATCTTCAGGATCAATTTTTTCATCTTTGGGTAGCTTATATTTAGCTCCATTTACGATAATGCGATCAATATTGTCAAAGGGATTAATATGTTTGTAGGCGTTAATTATCTTATTTTGATTATCGACAACCACTAAGTTTGCATATCTTCCAAATAGTTCAATAATAACTTTATAATTGATTTTATCGCCAAGGTCATTTATATTTTTAATTTGTATTTCTATAATTCTATCATTATTAAGTGTGGTAATTTGTTCAATCAATCCACTTTCTAGGTGTTTACGCATAAACATGCAAAATCCACCGGGAGTAATTAAATTATCCCAATTTTTATTAATTAAATGTATTCTTGATAGTGAAGTAGATAAAGAAATATATAAATTTTTATTTTCACCTTGTGAACGTATTGAAAATAGGTAATCCGTTTTTGATATCTGAGATATTTTTTGGATTTTACCATTAGCTAACTCTAGATTTAATTCTTTAGATAAGTATTTTAAAAATCTTCCATCTGCACTCATTCTTTTCACCTCAAAACTATCTTGGTTCTAAAATATATTATAACATATATTTATCAGGATTTTTTTAATGTTTTCTTTATGAAAAAATTTTACTAATTACTTTTTATGTGTTATGATAAAGGATAATAATTATTTATTATAATTTTTAATGGAGGGATTAAACTGAAGTTAAATGAAAGAGGCTTATTAGTTGTAATAAGTGGGCCAAGTGGTGTCGGGAAAGGCACTATTAGAAAAGCTTTATTTAATATTCCTGATAATAATTTCTGTTATTCAGTTTCAATGACCACAAGGAAGCCAAGAATAGGCGAGGTTGATGGGATTGATTACTTTTTTGTAAGTCGTGAAGAATTTGAAGAACGAATAAAAAATAACGGGTTTTTAGAATATGCAGAATTTGTTGGTGAGTATTATGGTACACCAATTGATTATATTGAAACACAATTAGACAAAGGTAAAGAAGTTATTGTTGAAATTGAAGTTCAAGGCGCTTTACAGGTTAGAGAAAAATCGCCTGATGCTGTTTTTATTTTTATTGTTCCTCCTTCTAAAAAATCTTTAATTGATCGTTTAAAAGTAAGAGGAACAGAAGAAGATGCTAAAATTCAAGAAAGAATTGAAAAAGCAAAAAGAGAATTTGGTTTAGCTTATAAGTATGATTATATTGTTGTTAATGATGAAGTTAATAATGCAGCTGATAGAATCTATGCAATTATTAGAGCTGAACATGCAAAAACTGAAAGATCAATTCATAGATACTATAAGTTAATGGAGGAAGAAAAAGATGTTTGATGATAAAGAGATTGAAAAACTTTCAAAAATGAAAGAAGAAGCTGATAATAATGATGAAGTAGTTGGAAAATCATTTAAGAAGAATAATCAAAAATATGAACCAATTAAAGAAAATCGTTTTGGAGATTATCATTTTGGTGGAGTATATAATGATTATGCAGAAGAAGAAAAACAACAAATTAAAAATGAAGATGGATTAAGATATCCTTCGATTGATGATTTGTTAGAAGTTGTTGATTCAAAATATAAATTAGCATATATATCAGCTAAAAGAGCGAAAATAATTAAGAAAACAAATCATTCTTCAGTCGAAAATAAATGTGTTAAGCCTGTAGGTAAGGCTTTAGAAGAAATACTTGCTAAAAAAGTAACCGCCAAATTTGAATAATTTGGCTTTTTTTTTGCTTTAATAAAAGATAATATCTAAGATTTTTTATTCATAATCTCTAAATATTTGCAAGAAATATAAGTGTTTTTATGATATAATATTTTAATAATGGAGTTGATATTTTGGAAAAAATAACTAAGTTGCTAGAACAAATAAAACTCGAAGATGATATTCTTGAGGATTATGGTCAAATTGAATATATAGAAGTAGACGAAGTGTCAAAAACTTGGTTTTTTTCTTTTGTTTTTGAAAAAGTAATTCCAATATTTCATTTTCGAAATTTTATACAAAAACTAGCAACTTTAAAATCAACTTACAGTAGCTTAGAAAAAATTGATTTTAAAGTTAGGTTTGAAAATATTGATGGAGAAATATTAGATTATTATGATTATGCAATTGATCTATTAGCCGAAAATGATAAAAGAATTACTCCATTAAAACATTATCCAAAAGATTTAGAAGAAGATATTATTAAAATATATGTTCCTAAAGGGGCTATTACACCAACGACATATAGAAATATTATTGAAAAGCAATTACAGAAGTTAGGTTTTGATTTTACGATTCAAGTACTTATTGATGAAGATAAATCTTCTATAGAAGAAGAAATAAAAAAACATACTGATGAGTTTATCGAACAAAATAAGGAAGTACTAAATCAAGAAAAAATTAAATATGTTTATTTGAGTAATTCAAATAATATCAATAATTTTATTGATATTAATAAACTGCCAAGAACTGAAATTGAATTAGAAGAACATAAGGAAAAAAATGGTGGAAAAGCAATTTTTAACGTACAAGGAATAGTTGTATACTCAGAAATTGATGAATCAAATAATAAATCAAATGTTAAAATTATTATTACTAATCATGTTGATTCTATCTATATTACAAAAAGAAATATAAAAGCTAGTGATATTGATTTTTATAAGAACATAAAACCAGGAATGGGTTTAATTGCTAAAAGTTTTGGTTTATATGATCAATATCTAGGTGAAGTAGTATTGCATCCAATTAATCTTGCTCATTCTAATATTGTTTTATCCAAAGACTTAAGAAAAGATGATTCAGAAGAAAAACGGGTTGAACTTCATACACATACAAAAATGTCGGCTCTTGATGGAGTTAATGATGTTACAGAATATGTTCAAAGAGCTGAAAAATGGGGACATAAAGCTATAGGTATTAGTGATAGTGGTTCAGTTCAAGCTTATCCGATTTTTGAAAAAGCAATAGCTAATTCAAAGCTAAAACCGCTTTATGGGCTGGAATTAGTTTATGTCGATGATGAAGAAGTAACTATTACTAGAGGTAGTCATAATGGTTTGTTAACTGATACTACCTTTGTAATTTTTGATATTGAAACAACTGGATTAAGTGTTAATCATGATTATTTAATTGAAATAGGAGCTGTAAAGGTAAAAAATGGAGCTATATTAGGCGAGTTTGGAGAACTTATCGAGCCTGATAGTAAAATTACTAGTTTCACCACAAGTTTGACTGGCATTACTCAAAGTATGGTTAGTGGAAAAAGAAAAGCTAAAGCTGTTCTTGAGGATTTTTTAGAGTTCTCTAAGGGGACGGTTTTAATCGCTCATAACGCTGATTTTGATATTGGTTTTTTAGATTATAATTATCGAAAGTATGGTATAACAAATCAAATTAATCCTTCTATAGATACTTTAAATCTTGCAAAAGCTTTATTACCTGAAAGAACTAGATATGGACTGGATTCAATGGCTAGATATTTCAAGGTGAAACTAGAAAACCATCATAGAGCGGTTAATGATGCTAAAGCAACTTTTGAAATATTTTTACATTTATTAAAACAATTAAAGAAAAATGGATTTAATAAATTTTCTGATTTAAACTTATTAATAAATAAAGACGAAGTATTTAAATATCCTTATCCTAAACAAATAAATTTATTAGTTAAACAACAAGTGGGGTTAAAAAATCTTTATAAACTTCTTTCTGAAGCTTTAACAACTTATTTTGATCGCGGAGCTAAGATAACTAAATCCTATTTAGATAAATATCGCGAAGGAATTTTAATTTCAAGTGGTGGGCATGATTCGCACTTTTTTGATATAGCCTTAAATAAAACCAGAAGAGAATTGGTTAAGGCAGCTAAGTATTATGATTACTTAGAAATCCCACCAGTTAGCCATTTCCGATATTTAGAACAAGAAAGACCAAATTGGCAACATATAATTCAAAAAGTAATAAAATCAATTGTAGATGTTGGTAAAGAATTGAATATTCCTGTTGTAGCTACAGGTGATGTTCATCACTTAGATCCTAGTGATTTATTATATCGTGAAATATTGATAAATACTCCTTTAGTTGGTGGTGGATTTCATCCATTACATGGTAGAAAATCAAAACCAAATCAATATTATAAAACAACAGAAGAAATGTTAGCTGAATTTGAGTTTTTAGGTAAGGAAACAGCTTATGAAGTGGTTGTAAAGAATTCAAACCTTATTGCAGATATGGTTGATAAGGTACAAATTATTCCTGATGGTCTTTCTGCGCCAACTGATGAGTTTTTAGCTGAGCAAGGCGTTCCTTCGATAAGCAAAAAAGTTGAGAAAATGGTTAAGGATAAAGTTTTAGAATTATATGGCGATCCTTTACCTGAATTAGTAAAAAAACGAATGGAAAGAGAATTAGGGAATATTATTGAACATAAATTTTCTACCGTATATTACATATCGCATTTACTAGTTAAGAAATCTTTAGAAGATGGTTATTTAGTAGGGTCTCGAGGCTCAGTGGGATCTTCATTTGTTGCTACTTTAATGGATATAACTGAAGTTAATCCTTTACCACCACATTATGTTTGTCCTAAGTGCCATTTTACTGCTTTTAAAAAGACTGAAGAACAAAAAACAATGTATGGCGAAAATGACTTTGAAAAAGAAAATCGCGACTTATTAAATGATACAGATTGTGGTTGGGATTTACCAAAACAAGATTGCCCAGTTTGTAATGCAGAAATGAAACGTGATGGACATGATATACCGTTTGAAACATTCTTAGGTTTTAGCGGGGATAAAGTACCTGATATAGATTTAAACTTCTCAGGTGATTATCAAGGGATAGTTCACGAATATATCCGTAAGTTATTTGGCAAAAATCATGCTTTTAGAGGTGGAACAATTTCCACATGTGCTGCGAGAACATCTTACGCTATGGTAAGAGATTATTATGAAAAACTAAATGTTAAACGCAAACGTCAAGCGCAAGAAACTTTATTTATTAGAAGAGCTGAAATGGAAAGATTAGCTCTAGGTATTGAAGGTTCTAAAAGAACTAGCGGACAACATCCTGGTGGAATTGTGGTTGTGCCTAATAATAAGAGCATTTTTGATTTTACTCCAATTCAATATCCTGGTGATTCAAAAGATAGATCTTGGAAAACTACTCATTATGAATATCATTCGATTGAAAATAATCTATTTAAGTTAGATGTTTTGGGACATGATGATCCAACCATGATAAGGTATTTAATGGATTTAATCAAACAATATAAAGAAGATGTACCATTTTCTAATCCTAAAGATATTCCAGTTGATGATAATGATGTTTACAGATTATTATCTGGAACTGAAGTTATCAATTTAAAAAAAGAAGATATTTATTCTGATGTAGCTTCATATGGAGTTCCAGAACTTGGAACAAGTTTTGTAAGGGGAATGTTATCAGAATCTAAGCCAAAATCTTTTGCTGAATTAGTTAAAATATCTGGTTTATCTCATGGGACTGATGTTTGGTATGGAAATTCACATTCTTTAGTTGTAGGAAGAGACAAACGTTTTGGACAAATTGATTTTAAGGATATTATTGGTTGTAGAGATGATATTATGGTTGATTTAATGGCTTATGGTATGAAACCAACGCTTGCCTTTGAAATCATGGAATTTGTTAGAAAAGGAAAAGCAGCTAGAGACCCTGATAAATGGGCAAGATATGCAGATTTGATGAAAGAAGCAAATGTGCCTGATTGGTATATTTGGTCTTGTTCTAAAATTAAATATATGTTCCCAAAAGCACATGCAACTGCTTATGTATTAATGGCAATGCGCATAGCTTGGTTTAAATTATATAAACCTATATTTTTCTATGCAGCTTATTTTTCAAAAAGAGCTACAGCATTTGATGTTGATTCAATGTATCAAAACGAAGTTGGTATTATTGAAAAAATCAATGATATTAAAGGAAAAGGTAATGATGCTTCAAATAAAGAAAAAGAATTGCTCACTACACTTGAAGTTGCCTTAGAAATGGTTAAAAGAGGATTCAATTTTAAACCGATTGATTTATATAAATCAAAGGTAAGAGAATTTGTTATTACTGAAGATAAAAAATCCTTGATTTTACCTTTTATTGTAATTGATTCAATGGGTGAAAAAGCAGCTCAATCTATTGTTTCAGCTAGAAAAAAGCGTGAATTTATTTCTAAAGAGGATGTAAAGTCACGGACTAAACTTTCTAAAGTTTTATTTGAAAAACTTGATGAATTAAACACTTTTGATGGTATGATAAATGAAAATCAGGTTTCAATCTTTGATATTTAACAAATAATCACAAAAATTTCAAAAAACTATAATATAATATATTATCATTACAATAATAGGAGGTACATATTTATGAGAATGAGGAGTAGAAATCCAGTATTATCTCACGCAAATCATTATGATCAAGTAACAGATAAACCATTAACCTATACTAACATAACCATAAAAACTTTATTTTTATTAGGATTAACTGTTGTTTCGGCCTATGTTGCTTTATCATATTTTGGTGATCAAGTATCAATAGGTTTGTTATTTGGAGCTATGATTGTCGGCTTTATAGCGGTTATTATCGGTTCTAGATCGGTTAAATCTGCGGCAGTATTTGGTATTATTTATGCTGTTAGTGAAGGTGTCGTATTAGGGATTATATCCCAATTATTTGCAGCTACTTATGATGGAATTGTTATTACGGCTTTAGCTACTACGCTTTTAGTTTTTACAATTATGTTATTACTTTTTACAACTAATATAATTAAAGTCAATCAAAAATTCGCTTCTTTTTTAGTTGTATCATTAATGGCGGTTATTATTATGTCTATAATTGGAATTTTTATCCCTGGTGTTGGTAATAGTGATTTTTATACTATAATTGTATTAATTTCAGCTGCTTTATCTGCTTTCTTTTTATTACTAGATTTTCAATTAATAAAAAGCAGTGTTGAATCAGGCATGGATCAAAAAGTTGGTTGGGTTTTAGCTTTAGGACTAATGATTACAATCGTTTGGATATATATTGAAATGTTAAGATTACTAGCAATATTTGCTAGAGAATAAATAAACTTGATAATTATTACTATATTGTATATAATATTATTAAATCAATGATAAAGAATTAGTAGTTAAGTTAATGATTTTTCAGAGAGAATGCCTTGGCTGAAAGCATTCAAATCAAGCTTAATGAATTCATCTTTTGAGTGAGATTAATATTCTCCGTATACCTGCGTTAAAGGTTAAAGTGCTAGTTATCTAGAACTAAGGTGGTACCACGGTTAATAAATCGTCCTTTCTAAGGACGATTTTTTTTAAAATTAAAATAGAGGTGACATTATGAAAGAAAAAATTAATAATTTGGTTGAAGAAGCTTTAAATGCATTAGATAAAGCAAAAAAAATTAATCAATTAATGATGTTAAAATCAAAATACTTAGGTAAAAAAAGTCAGTTTAACGATTTCATGAAGGAATTAAAAAATTTACCTAATGAAGAAAAACCAGTTGTTGGAAAAATGGTTAATATTGGCAAAAATAAAATCAATCAAAAAATTGAAGAAGTAAAACAAAAAATAGAAAAAGCTAAAATAAATCAAAAATTAAAAGAAGAAACTATTGATGTTACTTTGCCAGGCAAAAATATTTCTTATGGTAAAAAACATATTTTTACACAAACCATTGAAGAAATTGAAAATATCTTTATTGGTTTAGGTTATGAAATTAAAGAAGGTCCAGAAATTGAAGAGGATAAATATAACTTCGAAATGTTAAACTTACCAAAGAATCATCCTGCTAGAGATATGCAGGATTCTTTATATATATCTGAAGATATTTTACTAAGAACTCATACTTCACCAGTACAAGTAAGATCTTTATTAGAAAATGCTAAGAAAAAACCAGTAAAGATTATTTCTCCTGGTAGAGTATACCGAAAAGATGATGATGACCAAACACATTCTCATCAATTTGGTCAAGTTGAAGCATTAGTTGTTGATAAAAAAACCTCATTAGCTGACTTAAAAGGTACATTATTAATGGTTGCTAAATCTTTATTTGGAGAAGAAAGAGAAATTCGGTTACGTCCTTCATATTTCCCTTTTACCGAGCCAAGTGTGGAAGTTGATGTTTCCTGTTATAAATGTAACGGAAGTGGCTGTTCAATGTGTAAAAATACAGGTTGGATAGAAATTTTAGGGGCAGGCATGGTTAATAATAATGTACTTAAATCTTGTGGATATGATCCCAAAAAATACCAAGGTTTTGCTATTGGTTTTGGAGTAGAAAGAATAGCAATGCTTAGATATGGTATTGATGATATAAGATTGTTGTATACAAATGATTTAAGATTTAACTCACAGTTTTAGGAGGCAATTATGAAAATATCTTTAAATTGGTTAAATGATTATTTAACTGAGAAAATTGATAATGATAAACTAGTAGAAAATTACAATTTAAAAAGTCAAGAAGTAGAAGGATTATATCCTCTTGTTGAAGCAAGCAAATTAACCATTGGCTATGTCAGAACTTGTCAAGCTCATGAAAATGCAGATAAGTTAAGTGTTTGTCAGGTTGATGTAGGAGAGAAAACCTTGCAAATTATTTGTGGTGCTCCAAACGTTGACAAAGGCCAAAAAGTTATAGTTGCTTTACCAGGCGCAGTTTTACCAGGCAATTTTAAAATAAAAAAAGCGAAAATCAGAGGTGTTGAGTCTAACGGAATGATTTGTTCACTATCTGAAATTGGTGTGGCTGATTTTGATAAAAAAGAAACTGGTATTTATGTTTTAGATGGAGATGCTGAAATTGGAAAAGATCCACTTAAATATATGGGCTTAGATGATACAGTATTAGAACTTGATTTAACTGCTAATAGGCCAGACCTTTTATCAATGAGAGGTGTAGCTTATGATGTTAAAGCTATGTTTGATGTTGATATTAAATTTAATAAACCAGAAGTAAAAAGAGAAAAGGCTGAAGAAGAAATAAATATCTTTACTGAAACAAAAGATGCCAGCGTTTATTATGGACAAATAATTAAGGATATTAAAATTAAAGAGAGCCCTTATTGGTTAAAATCAAGGTTATTAGCAAGCGGGATAAGACCGGTTAATAATGTTGTGGATATAACAAACTATGTTATGCTTGAATACTCTCAACCTTTACATGCATTTGATTTCGCCAAAATCAATAGTAATAAAATCATTGTTCGTAAAGCATATAAGAATGAATCAATTATAACTTTAGATAATATCAAAAGAAAACTATTAGAAAGTGATATAGTGATTACTGATGGTGAAAAACCAATAGCTCTAGCTGGAGTTATGGGTGGAGAAGAAACTGAAGTTAGTGATTCTACTAAAGCTATTCTATTAGAATCAGCTGTTTTTGATCCAATATCTGTTAGAAAAACTTCTAAAAGACTAGCTTTAAAGAGTGAATCTTCTTCAAGATTTGAAAAAGGTTTAAATTATGAATTAACTCTAGAGGCTTTAAATAGAGCTTGTGAATTATTGGTTAAATTAGCTGATGCTAGAATAGTTGGAGAGCCTAGTTTCTTTAACAATGCTAAAAAGATCAAACAACAATTTACTCTAAACTTAGAAAAATTAAATACCGTTACTGGATATAATTTCGATAAAGAATTAGTTAAAAACATTCTTAGAAGATTAGATTTTGATTATAAGTTAAAAGACAATGAATTTATAGTTAATGTACCTTCAAGAAGAGTAAATTTTGAAAGCTATCAAGATGTAATTGAAGAAATAGTGAGAATTCATGGATATGATAAAATACCTATTACACTTCCAACTACACCAACCCTAGGCAAACTAACAGAAAAACAACAGTTTAAACGTGATTTGAGAAACTATTTTACTGGATTAGGTTTTTTTGAAACTAACACTTATACACTTACTAATAAAGAAAAAGCAACAAAATATGATAATTCTCAAAAAAGTTTAGTAAAAATTATGAATCCAATTACAACAGATAGAGAATATCTTCAACATTCGTTAATTCCATCATTAATTGATGTATTAGCTTATAATGAGGCAAGAAAGATAAATGATGTATTTCTATTTGAAATTGGCAAAAGCTATACTAAAGAAAATGAGATTGAACTAATCAGCGGACTTTTACATGGAAGATATAATTATTCTTTATGGCAAAAAGAATTAAATTATGCTGACTTTTATTTAGCAAAAGGTATAATTGAAAGCTTATTTAAAAATTTAAAAATCTATGACTATAAATTTAAAGTTCCAGAAAAGGAATTAGTAAATCTTCACCCAGGTATATCAACTGAAATATATATTGAAGATGAAAAAATCGGTTGGTTGGGAAAAATACATCCTGAAGAAGAGAAAAATTTAGAAATAAAAGATATATTTGCTTTTGAATTAGAGATAGATAAAGTTTTTGAGTCACACAATAAGGCAAATAGAAATTTTCAAGAAATTGTTAAATTTCCAAGTGTATCAAGAGATATTGCCATAGTTGTTAACAAGGAAATACCAGCAACAGAATTGATAGAAACTATTAACAATATTAGCAATAATTCTTTAAAAAGTATTGAGGTATTTGATGTATATGAAGGTGACAAACTATCAAATGATAAAAAATCGATTGCTTTAACCTTAGTTTTTGAAAATAAGGAAAAGACACTTGAAACAAACGATGTTGAAAAAATGCTTAAACGAATTATAAAAGCTTTAAATGAAGAACACAACGCTACCTTGCGTCAGTGATAAATTTAGCACATCTAAACACTTAGATGTGCTATAATTAAGGATATAGAAGAGGTAAAAATGAAAAGAGTTAATTTCTACGATTTTACAATAAATAAACTACAAGAGTTATTATTAGATAATAACTTTAAAAAATTTAATGCGAATCAAATATTTAAATGGGTATATGAGAAAAAAATCACTGATCCTTTACATATGACAAACCTAAGTAAGTCCTTAAAAAGCTTTATAGCTGATTTTTTTGAGTTTGCTGATTTAGAAGTTGTAACTAGACAAGTTAGTTCTGATAGTACTGAAAAGTTTTTGTTTAAATTAATTGATGATCATGTAATTGAGACTGTTTTAATGAAGTATGACTATGGATACAGTCTTTGTGTTACTTCTCAAGTTGGTTGTTCAATGGGTTGTACTTTTTGTGCTTCGGGTTTAATTAATAAGCAACGCAATTTAAGCATTTATGAACTGGTTTCTCAAGTAGTAACTGTTCAAAATATAACCAATGAAAAAATTTCTAATGTGGTTGTTATGGGTACGGGTGAACCCTTTGATAATTATGATAACGTTATGGATTTTATTCGAGTGATTAACTATAAGCATGGTTTACAAATAGGCTCTAGACATATAACGGTTTCAACTTGTGGGATTATTCCAAAAATATATGATTATGCTAAAGAAGATATAAAATCAAACTTAGCTATAAGCTTACATGCACCAAACGATGAAATTCGCTCTAAAATAATGAAAATTAACAAAAAATATCCAATAGATGAATTAATCAACGCATGTAAAGATTATACAGCTATCTCTGGAAGAAGAATAACCTTTGAATATATTTTGTTAAAAGGGATTAACGATGAAACAAAATACGCAAATCAGTTAAGTGATTTGATTAGAGGAATTAATGCCTATGTTAATTTAATTCCTTATAATCCGGTAAATGAATTTGGTTATGCAAAAACTGATCCTAAAAGAGCACAGAAGTTTTATAAACAATTAGAAAAAAGAGGAATTAATTGTACTTTAAGAAGAGAACTAGGACGAGATATTGATGCGGCTTGTGGTCAGTTAAGGTTAAAAAACAACTAAAATTGAAACTAAAATAAATTGACTGTAAGTGCTAATTTTGGTAAAATGATTAAAG
>JAGYOE010000019.1 GCA_018399755.1 Bacilli bacterium | reverse complement strand
AACCTCTCTTTAAAGACTAGAACATAAATAAATTATAAACCTTATAATTCTTAAAGTAAATGCAAAGGATTAAACCAATATGTTGCATTTAACTTGAAAAGTAATAAACAAAAATTAATCATATAAAAAACTTGCAATATTTTGTTATAGAATGTATAATGCAATTAGCAATAAATTAAAGAAGGAGAATTAAATGAACGGAACAGTAAAATGGTTTAACGCAGAAAAAGGTTATGGTTTCATCACAGATGAAGAAGGAAATGACATTTTCGCACATTACTCAGCAATCCAAGGTGAAGGGTACAAATCTTTAGAAAACGGTCAAGAAGTTAGTTTTGACGTAGTTGATGGAGATAGAGGACCTCAAGCTGCAAATATAGTGAGATTATAGTAATAACTGTAAGTTAAACAAAGTAGAAAAAAATAAAAAAGCCACACTTTAGTGGTTTTTTTATTTGAGTTTTTTATGATATTTGATAATGCTTGAAAAGATTTATTTTTTCAACTATAATTAGATATGTTAATAAGAGGTGAAATATGAAAATATATAATTCTTATAAAGGCAAAGTTGAAGAGTTTAAATCAATTAATGAAAATCAATTAAATATTTATGTTTGTGGACCGACAGTTTATAATTATATCCATATCGGCAATGCAAGACCGGTAGTGTTTTTTGATACATTAAGAAGATTTTTTGAGACAAAAGGTTATCAAGTTAAATTTGTTTCAAATTTTACTGATATTGATGATAAAATTATCGAAAAAGCAAAAGCTGAAAAAGCATCTGAGATGGTTATAGCCAATAAATATATTGATGCATTTTTAACTGATTTAAAAAACTTAAATTGTAAGATTGATTATATTAAACCAAGAGTAACTGAATATATTGATCATATTATTGATTTTATTCAAGAACTTATTGATAAAGATTATGCTTATAATGTTAATGGTGATGTATTCTTTAGGGTAGAGAAAATTAAAGAATATGGCGCTTTAAGTAATCGAAATATCGAAGATTTAAGAAGTGGGTCAAGAATAGATGTTAATCCAAATAAAGAGAGTCCACTAGATTTTACATTATGGAAAAAAACTTCAGAAGGAATTAATTTTGCTGCACCTTTTTCAAAAGGAAGACCTGGTTGGCATACTGAATGTGTCGCAATGATTGATGATATATTTAACCAACAAATTGATATTCATGGGGGCGGAAGTGATTTAAAGTTTCCTCATCATGAAAATGAAATAGCTCAATCAATTGCCTTAAATAATCACCGATTAGCTAAATATTGGATGCATAATGGCAGAGTTAACTTTAACGATTCAAAGATGAGTAAAAGTTTAGGCAATATGATTTTGGTTAAAGATGTTGATGCTAAAATGCCGTTAAGATATTTCTTGTTATCGACACATTATCGTTCACCGCTTAATTATGAAGAAGATAGCTTTAACATGTATATTAAGGAGTATGAAAAATTAAATACTATCGCTAGACAAATCTTCGTTAAATTAGAACTAGTTAATAAGTTAACTGAAGTAAAAATTACTGATCAAGAAATCAAGAGTTTAGTAAAAGAATTTGATAATTCTTTAGAAGATGATTTTAATACTGCTAATGCAATTACTGCTTTACAATCCTTGTTAAAAATTGCTAATGCAGGAATAAGAAAAAAGATTGACTATGATTATTTAAACCAATTATTAAAAGCACTAAACTATATGAGTTATATTTTAGGGCTTGATATCAAAATGGAAAGATTAAGCGAAGAAGATAAAACAATGTATCATGATTGGCAAAATGCTAGAAAATCTAAAGACTTTAAATTAGCTGATAAATTAAGAGATGAACTAATAGATAGAGGTTTATTGTGATAATGTTAAACGGTTTAACCTTAGCTTATATTGGTGATGCTGTTTATGAATTAGAAATTAGAAATTGTCTAATTTCTAAAGGTATAACTAAAGTAAATGATTTACATAATCAAGCGATAAAATATACTCAAGCTGCTTCTCAAGCTTTAGCAGCACTAAAACTAATTGATTATTACTACAGTGAAGCAGAGATAACTATCTATAAACGTGGGAGGAATCAATCTGCGAGCCATAAACCGAAAAACACTGATGTGAGTACCTATAATAAATCAACTGGTTTTGAAGCGGTATTAGGCTATTTATATTTAGAAAAGAAAACCGAACGGTTACATGATATTATAAAAGAATCAATTAAAATAGTTGACAACACGGTTGAAAAATAAAACTATTTTTTCAAAAATTAGTTTATCTAATTATGTTAAAATATAATTAATAGCTATTAGGAAGGTAAGACAATGAGTATAGAAATATATGGAAGAAATACTTGTTTAGAAGTTATGAAATCAACGAGAAAAATTTTTTCTGGTTATATAATGGAAAACACCAATCAAGATATACTAAATCATCTGAAAAGACATAAACTCAATTATAAAGTTCTAAACAAACATGATTTTAAAAATAAATTTCAAGGCAATCACCAAGGTGTTGTTTTAGAGATTGAAGATTATAAAACCTATGAACTAAAACCATTTTTAAATAGTTTAGACTTATCAACTAACCCATTTCTATTAATGTTAGATCAAATAACTGATGTTCATAATTTAGGCGCAATTATAAGAAGCGCTGAGGCTGGAGGAGTCACGGGGATTATAATTCCTAAAAAACGCTCAGCTAAATTAACGGGGACTGTTGCTAAAACGAGTTCAGGAGCTATTGAACATATTAAAATAGTTGAAGTAGCAAATCTAACTAATACTTTAAAAACTTTAAAAGATTATGGATTTTGGACAGTAGGGACGGATTTAAAAGCTGATAAATCTTATCAGGATATTTTTATTGATACACCACTTTGCTTAGTGATTGGAAGTGAAGGAAAGGGTTTGTCAAGAATAGTTAAAGAAAATGTTGATTACAACGTTAAAATAAATATGGTTGGAAAAATAAATAGTTTAAATGCTTCAGTAAGCGCAGGAATATTGATTTTTGATATTTTAAGAAGGAAGCTTGATAGATAAATGATTTTTCGCAATTATAATGATTTTGAAATTATTAACCTAATAAAGCAAGGAAATCAAGAAGCATTTGTTTTTATGGTTAATAAATATAAATTTCTTATTGCGAAAAATATTCGAAAGTTCAACCTAGTCTATGATTATGAGGATTGTTATCAAGAGTGTTTGATGTTGTTATATAAATCGATAATAAAATTCAATGAGAAATTCAATAAAACCTTTACTAGATTTTTTGAAATGAATCTTAGAAATTATTTAATTTCTTATAAGAAAAAGAATAATAATTATTTTAACTTTAAAATTGAAAAACTACCTTTATTCTACAATCAAACAATTAAAGAACCAAGACAAACATATTTTTTAGATTTTGAAGTAAAATTGGCCTTAAAAAGATTATCTGATTTTGAAAAACAAATTTTCCAAACAAAAATAATTGAAAATCGTTCTGTAAAAGAAACCGCAAGATTTTTCAAAACAAACGAAAAAAGAATCTATAATGCATTGGATAGAATAAGAAAAAAAATCAAATTGCATTTAATGCGATGATTTTCTTGACAATTAGTCGGTTTTTTGATAAATTTAATACGCGAGTGAGATGATATAAATGAAAAATAAAGCTGTTTTAATTTGTGAAGAGTGTTTATCACGAAATTACGAAATTAAAAAGTCTACTGGACCTGATAGGTTTAAGGTAAAAAAATATTGTAAAAAATGTAAAAAACATACTCTTCATAAAGAGGGTAAATAGGAGGATATTATGGCAAAAGATAAAAACGAAATGAAGCCAAAAAAATATAAAGAAGAAAGTAGAGTAATGAATATTCTTAAAAAAGAATATAAATTTGAGAATTGGTTATTAGCTATACTTTCACCAATCCTTATTTTATATGGTGTATATATAATATCAGGATCTTTTGGTTCTACTGATTTAACTACAATTTTAGGTCAATCAGGAATAGGAATTATTGACTTTTTCTTTAATACACCACTAAAAAGATATTTAACCGGAGGATTTTTGGTTTTAGTTGGGGTATTAGTAATAATTTATTTAGCTATTCCTTTTGTTAAACCAAGTTTAGCAGAAATGAAAAAGGTTAATTGGCCAACAGGAAAAAAACTAGCTCAAAGTTCAGCTAGAGTTTTTATATTCTTGGTTTTCTTAATGGTTATCTTTACAATTTATGAGTTAATTTTAAATCCGATCTTTGATTTAATCTATGGAATTTAATCTGTGGGTTGTGATTATTAATGAATAAAGACAAGCGATTATGGTATATTGTTCAAACTTATTCTGGATTAGAAGATTCTGTTAAACTAAGTTTGGAAAGACGAATTGAATCAATGAATATGGAAGATTTAATCTTTCAAGTAATGATTCCTGAAGAAATCGTAATAGAAGAAAAAGCTGACAAAAGCAAAAAGGAAAAACGGGTTAAAATATTCCCGGGATATGTGTTTATTGAAATGATTGTTACAGATGATTCTTGGTTTGTTGTGAGAAATACTCCAGGAGTTACTGGGTTTTTAGGAAGTAGTGGTGGTGGAACAAAACCAGTGCCTTTAAAACCTGAAGAAATTAATCCAATTCTTAAAAAATGTGGTATGTTAGCTGTACAAAGATTGAATGTTCAAGTTGGACAAAAAGTTAAAAT
The DNA here is from genome assembly GCA_018399755.1 of Bacilli bacterium. Classification (GTDB taxonomy): domain Bacteria; phylum Bacillota_I; class Bacilli_A; order Izemoplasmatales; family Hujiaoplasmataceae; genus Hujiaoplasma. The sequence continues at coordinate 13,385 of JAGYOE010000019.1, read as the reverse complement.
TGCCCAAGGTAATTTTAAAGGACAAGAAGTTGTAGTTGAAAGTATTGATGAAGATCAAGGCAAAATTAATGTTTTGATTGAAATGTTTGAAAGACAAACTACAATGGAATTAGATTTTTCTGAAGTTGAAGTTATAAAATAGTTTAATAAAGGTTGAGAATTTTTCTCAGCCTTTTTTTAAAATATGATATAATACATTTACAATAAATAAGAGGTGACTAAATGATAAAACTAAAAAATATTTCCAAATACTATAGTAAAAATCAAGTTGTAAGTATGGGCCTAAGAAAAGTTAATTTAGAATTTGGCCTAAATGAGTTTGTTGCTATTGTTGGTGAAAGTGGTTCAGGTAAAACCACGCTTTTAAATGTGATATCAGGGATAGATTCATATGAAGATGGTGAGATGTATATAAACGAAGAAGAGACATCTTACTTTTCTAATGAAGATTGGGAAAACTATCGCAAAAAATACATCGCATTTATTTTTCAAAATTACAATTTAATTGAAGCATATACTGTCTTACAAAATGTTGAGGCCGCTTTAATTTTATCTGGCTATCCAAAAGAAAAAAGAAGAGACCGAGCTTTAGAAATTATTGATAGGGTTGGCTTAAGTCAACATATTAAGCATAAAGCAACAAAACTCTCTGGCGGACAAAAACAAAGAGTTGTTATTGCAAGGGCAATAGCTAAAGATGCTCCTGTTATTGTAGCTGATGAACCAACAGGTAATTTAGATAGCGAATCAGCTAAAAATATTATTGAATTATTAGCTGAGATTGCTAAGGATAAGTTAGTGATTATTGTCTCTCATGATTTTAATCAAGTTAAAGAACATGCCACAAGACGGATTAGGATTTATGATGGAGAAATTGTTGAAGATAAGAAAATTGAAAAAGTAAAACCAAAAATTTGCCAAGTTTAGAAGATAAAGATTATCAAATGAATTTCAAAGAAACCATTAAAATGGTTCTTAGAAATTTATTAGCAACACCTAAAAAGAGTATTCTTTTTATTTGTAATCTTTATTTTTGTAACTTTCTTCTTCGCGTTTATCTATGGTGGCTTTTTATATGCACAAACTGGAGCAATCAGGCTATAATAATAATTTTGATTTTGCACCAGAGTCTAGGATTGTTGTCAATAAAAGAGATGGGACACCTTTACTGGAGGCTGAACTCAATCAAATACAATCGAATTCCTAAAGTAAGATCCATTGTTAAGAATGATTATATGTTAGGAATATTCGTATTTTTCAGATAGAGAATGGGACTTAAATAGTAATGATGTTCAATTATAGCCACTGGTCTTACCTGTTAGTTATTTAGGGTTCAACTTCTTATGAAAATATGCCTGAAGATGAAATTGTTTTATCTATTCCTGAATATAATTTTATGTCAGAGATAATTGATTTATCAGGAGAAACAGTAAACTTATATGAATTGATCAGAGACGAACCTTTACCATACATAAATTCTTTGAGGCTTGAAATTCAAGATATTATGGGTGGTCAGTTATCATCCGTTGTTTTTGTTCATGATGATTTATGGCAAGAATTTAGTCGTGAAACTGGTTTTTCAAATGTGGCTGAAACTACTTTTACATACACCAATGCTGATGATGAAGTCATTACATACCGAATACAGTATGAATTGATCTTAGGAAAATCCAGATTTAGCAGATGATGAAATTAATGTATCTCAAGTGATTTCATAGGTTCTTCTATAGGCATCATAGAAACAGATCTTAAAATCGATGCTTTTTATCAAGTTATTGAAGAAGAAGGTATTTCAGCTTGATGTTAAGTATTTAGAATATACAGATATTGATGGAGTAGATGTTGAATATCAAGGGATAGAATTAAATTCAAAAATATATAATGAACTCTTTTCTTTAGATGGAAACAATATCAAATATCAGTTTTTACAATGATGGCATTGAAGCAAGAAATTATGTAGAAGAACTGAATAAACAAAAAGTAGATGGTGAACAAGTATATATGGTTTATCATCCAGCAAGTGCAAGTTCAGTAATCAACTTGAAGGATTAATCTTTTGATTATGAACTTTGGTTTAATCTTAATGTTTGGAATCTTATTTATTGGTATCTTCTTTATTTCCTATGTCATTATTATGCAATATAATTAATTCTAAATTATGATTATGCGATATTTAGAACCATTGGGGCTAACAAGACGACGATTAGAGGTTTTATATATTTAGAAAATATTTTCGTGGCTATGTTTGTTATGTGATATTTGTTTTGGTTATTATTTTTGCAACACCTACATTGACGAACAAGGCTTCCTATATGTGTTAAAATTCTTTAACTTCAGATACACATTATATTTGTTTATTTTTTATTGTGTTATTCTGCCCTTATATCGCTATTAGAAGATATTTATCAAGAGTTTATCATGATAGTGTTGTTGAAACATTGAGAAGGGAGATGGAATATGATTAAGTTAAATCATATACATAAATATTTTAACAAAATAGAAATAATGAAATCCATGTTATTAATGATACTTCTATAGAGTTTCCTGAATCAGCTATTGCTATTATTAACCATCAGGATGTGGGAAACAACTATATTAAATGTTATTGCTGGTTTGGATAGTTTTCATAGTGGGAGAAATTATATATGAAGAGGAATCAATTCAAAAATATAAATTCAACAATTGATAAAATTAGAATGATAAAATAGGTTTCATATTCCAAAATTATAATTTAATACCTCATCAAACTGTTTATGAAAATATTAAAACTTCCTTGAATATTGCTGGTCTATATGATAAAGATAAACTTGATGAAAGAATCAATTATAGTTTAGAACAAGTCGGTATGTATAATTACCGTAAAAGAAGTGTGTTAGCTTTATCTGGTGGGCAACAACGTGTGGGTATATAGAGCAATTGCTAAAAATCCAGATGCTATTTTGGGCTGATGAGCCAACAGGTAATTTAGACAGCAACAACACTTTGAAGTCAAGTGAGTCTTATTAAAATATATCTAAAAATAAGCTTGTGATCTTGGTTACACATGAAAAAAACTTAGTTGACTTATACGCAGATAGAATCATTGAATTAAAAAGATGGTTTGGTGGTTAATGATTATCAAAACTTTAAAAATTCTTCATATGAACATAAAGATGATCGTTATATTTACTTAAAAGACTTAAAAGCGAAGATTTAGAGTCACAGTTTATAGGATTATTATTATGAGTCTGAAAATAAAAACATTTTGATTTTAAAGTTGTTGAAATGAATAATACTATATATATCAAAGCAATTCAGATAAAAAATTACTTTTATTGATGATGAATCAGAAATTCATTTAATTGATGACTATAAAAAGAAGTTAAAGTTGGGGAAATGGAACCATTGGATTTGATTCATTTGATCCGATCGATCAACATAATAGAAAATCATTATTTAGATGGCGCGATACATTATTAAATGGTTTTAAGAAATTATTTGCCAGAAAGAAGTTCACAAAGAAAATTACAATATTTGTTTATTTTGTCATTTCCAGCAGTTGTCGCTGCTCAGTTATGCCTTTGGGTAATTTAATTGTAAGCTGATGAAAGTCGATTCTTAAGTGCTCCAAAAAGTTTTGTGAGCGTTGAATCTAGTGAAGAATTATCTTATGATGAATCACGAGAGAAATTGCAGATTCAGAAGGTATAGCCATTCCTTATCTAAGGATGTTTATTTAAGGTTTAGCGATCAAACTTTTATCAAACAGAAGTTGATGCCCAGGTTGGTGGTTTTGCTGTCAAAGCCTCTTGGGTAGATTCAGAAGATTTGATGCTGGGTAGAATGCCAGAAAAATGATCGTGAGCTGGTAATTTCTTCTAGCCTAGCCAATATAATTTTGATGAATTATAGTTTGTCACAAATGGGTTATCAGACTGAATCTGAATTATTAGACTTTACTGTGATTACTGAAAAACCTATATGAACATGAAATTAAAGTGGTAGGCATTATAGAACCAATGAACGTTTGGTTGTTGCTGATGATATTAGTTATTCGATGTTTTTAAGCAGAAGATACAACTATGCTAATATTGGATTTGTATGAAGACTATATTGATATTACTGATGGTGTCATTGCCAGTGAAAAAGAAGAAATCATTGTTGAAGATGGTAGCGGATATAATGTTGGAGAAACCATTAATTTGTATACAAACATACTCAAGATTGATTGGGCAATTTTGAGGTTGTTGGCACCTTTGAATATAAAGATGATACGACATTACCACAAATAAATAACTTATTGACAACCGAAGCTTTTAAAGATGCTATTAAAAAGTAAAAGTAATAGAGTATCAACAATGTTTAACAAGCTGCAAAGTATTCTTTCCATACGGATGATAAAGTTTCAACCATTCAATTGCTGAGCTAGAAGAGATGGGTTATGAAGTTACAGACTTATATGAAATGGCGAGAGAAGATTATATTAACCAAAGAAGAAGTGATTATTCTACTCGAATTACGACATTACTGATTATGTTAGGTGGAATTATTTTATTTATTTACTTTGTAATGAAATCTAGTATGATTAACCGGGTTAAAGAAATAGGAATTTACCGTGCTATTGGCGCATCAAAACGAGATGTTTATAAAATCTTTTTATCTGAGATTTTGGTTTATACAACTATTGCTTCAATAACAGGTTATTTGTTGATGGCTTATATAGTAAATTCTATTGAAAAACAATTGGGTGTATTTCAATCTAATTTCCATTTGCCATTTTGGTTAATGATATCTGGATTACTAGGAATATACTTAATAAATATAATCTTTGGATTATTGCCAGTTTATGGATTATTAAGAAAAACACCTGCCGAGATTTTGGCTAAATATGATATTTAATTAATAATAAAATTCAAAGAGAAAAATCGAAGAGAAAAATCTTGACTAAGACATAGATATATTGTATAATGTTTTAGCGTGCAAAACGTATTCTGAGTGGGAGGAAGAAATTCCAATAAACCACATCACGAAAATAAGGAGGTGTCTTTCGTGGCTAAAGAAGTAAAAAATGTAGTTAAACTGCAAGTTCCTGGTGGAAAAGCAACACCAGCACCACCGATTGGACCAATTTTGGGACAAGCAGGCGTTAACATTCAACAATTTTGTGTGCAATTCAATGACAAAACTAAAGATCAGGTAGGTAACATTATTCCTGTTGTATTAACTGTTTATGAAGATCGTTCATTCTCATTTATTACAAAAACACCACCTGCAAGTGATTTGTTAAAGAAAGCATGTAAAATTCAAAAAGGAGCTGCAAACTCTAAAGAAGAAACAGTCGCAACGATTACTTGGAATCAATTAAGAGAAATCGCTGAGATTAAAATGCCAGACCTTAATGCAAATGATATCGAAGCAGGAGCTAGAATCATTGAAGGTACGGCAAGAAATATGGGAATCGTCGTTAAAGACTAAGTTTATAAGTTGTTAATATAGATTAATTACAACTATATAATTGGGAGGACATTCCGCTAAAACCAAATATAGGAGGATAAAATGGCAAAAAAAGGAAAAAAATATACAGAAGCTTTAAGCAAAGTTGATAGAACCAAAACCTATCCTGTTGAAGAGGCTGTTGAATTAGTAAAATCAATTTCCTTTGAAAAATTTGATGCATCTGTAGAATTAGCTTTTAACTTAAACTTAAACCCTCGAAAAGCTGAACAAAACTTAAGAGGAGCACTTGTATTACCACATGGTACTGGTAAAACAAAAACAGTTTTAGTTTTCGCTAAAGGTGAAAAAGCAAAAGCAGCTGAAGCAGCTGGCGCTGATTATGTTGGCGATGATGACTTAGCTAAAAAAATTCAAGACGGATGGACAGAATTTGATGTAGTTATTGCTACACCGGATATGATGTCAACAGTTGGAAAATTAGGTCGTATTCTTGGTCCAAAAGGATTAATGCCTAATCCAAAAACCGGAACGGTTACAATGGATGTTGAAAAAGCAGTTAGCGATTCAAAAGGTGGAAAAATCACTTATCGTGTTGATAAATTTGGAAACATCATAGTTTTAGTTGGTAAAGTATCGTTTGAAGTTGAAAAACTGGTAGAAAATATCAAATCAGTTATCGATGTTATAAGAAAACTAAGACCGTCAACTGTTAAAGGAATATATCTTAAAAATGTTAGCATCTCATCTACGATGGGACCTGGCGTTAAATTAGAAGTTAAAAAAACTATATAAAGAATCGAAGACAGTAGGGGCTAGCGCTTAATTATCCTACCGAGATTAAGAAAATAAATTTGACAAAATTTAAACCTCTTTTTCTCGTTAAAAGAGGTTTTCGTATTTATTAGATAAGAAGGAGGTCTATTGATGGCTAGTGAAAAAGTTATTGATCAGAAACAACAATTAGTTGATGGCGTTGCAAAAAAAATGTCTGAATCGAAATCAGTTGTTGTTGCAGAATATCAAGGATTAACTGTAGAAAAAATCCAAACTTTACGTCGTAATTTGCGCGATGAAGGTTGTGAAATGTTTGTTATTAAAAATAACATTTCAAGAAGAGCTGCAGAAGCAAAAGGCTATAAAGAACTGGTAGAAGATTTATCAGGTCCTAATAGTATTATTTTCAGTTATGAAGATCAAGTTTCAGCTGCAAAGGTATTGTATGAATTTGCTAAAAAGAACAAAAAACTTAAAATCAAATCAGGAATAGTTGATGGACAGTTTTATGATCTAGAAAAAATCAAAGAAATATCTGCATTACCAAACAGAGAAGGCTTACTTACAATGTTAGCTGGACAGTTACTATCTCCAGTAAGAGAATTGGCATTAGGTTTATATTTATTAACTGAAGAAGAAGAAGAAACAGAAGAAGATAATAAAGAAGAAACCAAAGAGGAAGCTAAATCAGAAGAGACAAAAAAAGAAGCTAAATCAGAAAAAACTGAAGAAAAAGCAACTAAAAAAGAAGCAAAAGAAACAAAAAAAGCAACTAAAGCTGATACCAAGGAAGAAACAAAAACTGATTCTAAAGAAGAAGTAAAAGCAGAAACTAAAAAAGCAACTAAAGATAAGAAAGAAAGTAAATAGGAGGATATTATAATGGCAAAAATAAAAGCTAAAGATTTTATCGAATCAATAAAAGAAATGAATATTTTAGAAATTAAAGAACTTATCGATGCAATGAAAGATGAGTTTGGAATCGATCCTACAGCAGTAGCCGCAGCACCTGCCGCAGCACAAGCTGAAGAAGTAGATGAAGGTCCAAAAGAAGTAGATGTAATGTTAACTAACTTTGGTTCTTCAAAAGTAAAAGTTATAAAAGTTGTAAGAGAATTAACTGGCATGGGCTTAATTGAAGCTAAAAAACTTGTTGACTCTGCACCTGTAGCTATTAAAGAAAAAGTTAACGAAGACGAAGGAAAAGAAATTTCAGAAAAATTAACTGAAGCTGGAGCTACAGTAGAATTAAAATAAATACTTTACTTAAATGAACATAAACCTGAGGTCATCTCAGGTTTTTATTCATGAAAGAGGTTAATATTATGGACCACTATTTTACAAATGAAAAGGTAAAATCTAATGTTAAAACTCACAAGATTATTGTGAATAATAAAAGCTTTAGATTTCTTACTGATCATGGTGTTTTTTCTAAACAAGGTTTAGATTTTGGGTCGCGTTTTTTAATTGAAGAATTATTAAAACAAGATTTTAATAATCTTTTAGATCTTGGCTGTGGGTATGGACCAATTGGAATAATCTTAAAATTCTTTAACTCAGATGCAAATATTCAAATGATAGATATTAATAAAAGAGCATTAAGCTTGGCTAAGGAAAATGCAAAAATCAATAATGTTAGTGTTAATATTTTTAAAAGTGATGGATTTGAAGAGGTTGAAGATAAATTTGATACTATTGTAACAAATCCACCAATTCGCGCTGGGAAAAAAGTGATTTATCGTTTTTTTGAAGATGCTAGAAATTACTTAAAAAACAATGGTAAATTATATATTGTTATCAATAAAAAACACGGAGCGGCTTCTGCTTTAAAGAAATGTCAAGAGATATATTCACAAGCAGAAATAATAAATAAGCGTTCTGGGTTCGTGATAATCAAATGTGGAAAGTAATTGACTGATTTGTATAATTGTGATAAAATAATAAAATGCGTATAATGCGCATTTTTGCGTTTGCTTATGTGTTTTAGCAAAGAAAAACACACCAAATCTATTTATGAGGTGATTGTGTGAATTATAATACTGTTAAGTACGGTAAGACGAGAGAGAGACGTAATTATTCTCGTGTTAAATCAAATGTTGAATTACCAAATTTAATTGAAGTTCAAACCGACTCTTTTGATTGGTTTATCAAAGAAGGACTTAGTGAACTATTTCAAGATATTTCACCGATAACGAACTTTAACGAAAATGTTGAACTTTATTTTGGTAAGTTTGAATTTGATCCGGAAAAATATAATATCGATGAGTGCAAAGAGAAGGATATGACTTATTCTCGCGCTTTGAGAGTACAAGTAAGACTTAAAAACAAAGAACTAATTGATCCTAAAACAGGAGAATTAATTGATGATAATAATATTTTAGAACACAGATTATTTATGGGTGATATTCCGATGATGACACCTACAGGAACTTTCATTATCAATGGTTCAGAAAGAGTTATCGTATCACAGATTGTTCGTTCTTCAGGAGTTTTTTATTCACAACAAAAAGATAAAAAAACTCAAGAAACTAAATTTCTTGGACAAGTAATCCCTACTAGAGGTGCTTGGTTAGAATACGAAATGGGTTCTAAAGATATCCCATATGCTAAAGTTGACCGTTCTAAAAAAATCTTATTAACTACTATGATTAAAGCTTTAGGGTTTTCGACTAAAAAACAAATTCTTGATATTTTTGGAGAAAATGATTTTTTAGAAAATTCATTTACAAAAGATACAGCTCAAAACTCTAAAGATGCTATGAAAGAAGTTTATGCAAAAATTCGTCAAGGAGAGACTTCAACAATTGAAGGAGCAAGACAGTTTTTTGTTTCTAGACTATTTGATGAGAAACGTTATGATTTAGCGAATGTCGGACGTTTTAAAGTTAATCAAAAATTAGATATTATTAATATGATTAAGACTTTATTAGATAAAGGTTTTGATATTAAATTAACAAAGGATTTAATTGATTTAGATACTGGCGAAGTTATTTTAAAAAGAAATTCTTTATTAACCTATGATAATTATGAAGTTATCGGAAATTATCGTAAATCAATTACTAAACAAATCACCTTTGATAAAGAATTAGAAAAAGAATTAAAACTTTTAATTGATAGAGAAAATCGCAATGAGCTTTCTTCAGATGATCCAAATGAAGAGTTTATTCAAAATGTTATAAGAGATGTTTTCGTTGAAGAGTTAGATGTAAAAATTAAAGATGAATCTGGCGAATCAATGAAAGTGAAAATTATTGGTAATAATTCAAAAGAAACTCGTTATCATATTGCTACTTCAGATATTATTGCGAGTATTGGTTATTATTTAAATTTATTTAAAGGTCTTGGAGAATTAGATGATATTGATCATTTAGGGAATAGACGTTTAAGATTAATTGGTGAATTATTAAAAAATCAATTTAGAATTGGTTTGGCTAAAATTGAAAAAAATGTTAAAGATAGAATGTCTACAAAAGATCCTAGAGAAATTACTCCACAAAACTTAGTTAATATTCGGCCTTTAACCTCGTCATTAAAAGAGTTTTTTGGTTCGAGTCAGTTATCACAATTTATGCAACAGACCAATCCTTTAGATGAGTTAACTCATAAACGGAGGATTTCTGCTTTAGGACCTGGAGGTTTAACAAGAGATAGAGCTGGTTTTGATGTTCGAGATGTTCATCAATCACATTATGGAAGAATTTGTCCGATTGAAACACCTGAAGGTCAAAATATTGGTTTAATTAACTCACTTGCGACCTATGTTAAAGTTAATAAATATGGGTTTATGGAAACACCTTATTTAAAAATCAATAAAGAAAAATTACAAGTTACTGATGAATTGCATTATTTATCAGCTGATGATGAAAAAGATTTTATTATTGCTCAAGCAAATATAAAATTAGATGATGATCGTAATATTTTAGATGAAAGAGTAGTTGCTAGAAAGAATGGCGAAACCAAAATGTTTAATCGCGAAGATTGTGATTATATGGATGTTTCACCTAAGCAGATTGTTTCTGTTTCAACAGCTTCAATTCCTTTTTTAGAACACGATGATGCTAATAGAGCATTGATGGGCGCTAATATGCAACGACAAGCAATTCCACTATTAAAACCAAGAGCACCTTTTGTTGGAACTGGAATTGAATATAAGGTTGCTCATGATTCTGGTTCAGCAATTGTTGCTAATAATAGTGGCGTAATTGAATATGTTGATGGGCTTTATATTAAAATTAGAAATGAAGCTGGAGAATTAGATAGTTATAAATTACAAAAGTTTATGCGTTCTAACCAGGGAACTTGTTTAAATCAAACTCCAATTGTAAAAGTCGGAGAAAAAATTAAAGCTGGCGATATAATTGCTGATGGACCTTCGATGCAAGATGGTGAATTAGCAATTGGTCAAAATGTAACAGTTGCCTTTATGACCTGGGATGGTTATAACTATGAGGATGCTGTTATTATGAATGAACGATTAGTTAAACAAGATGTTTATACATCAATTCATATAGAAAAATATGAAGTTGAAGCTAGAGATACTAAATTAGGGAAAGAAGAAATTACAAGAGAAATTCCTAATGTTGGACAAGATGGACGCCGTTTCTTAGATGAAAACGGAATTGTAATACCTGGTACTGAGGTAAAAGAAGGCGATATTTTAGTAGGTAAAGTAACGCCAAAAGGTCAGACCGATCCTTCACCTGAAGAAAAATTATTACTAGCAATTTTTGGTGAAAAATCTCGTGAAGTAAGAGATACTTCAAAACGCGTACCACATGGTGGTGGCGGTATTGTTAAATCAGTACAAGTACTAACAAAAGAAAATGATGAATTATCTCCTGGTGTTAATATTTCTGTTCGAGTATATATTGTACAAAAACGGAAGATTTCTGAAGGAGATAAAATGGCTGGGCGTCATGGGAATAAAGGGGTAATTTCTAAAATTTTACCTGAAGAAGATATGCCTTATTTAGAAGATGGTACACCAATAGATATTATGTTAAGTCCTTTAGGGGTTCCATCAAGGATGAATATTGGACAGGTATTAGAGATTCACTTAGGTATGGCAGCTAAACAATTAGGTCTTCATATAGCTTCACCAGTTTTTGATGGTGTTGAAGTTGGAGATTTAGCAGAAATTATGGCTCAAGCAAAAATGCAACCTGACGGAAAATATCCATTAATTGATGGAAGAACCGGAAGGAAATTTGATAACGAAGTTTCAGTTGGCGTTATGTATATGATTAAACTAGACCATATGGTTGATGATAAACTTCATGCTCGAAGTGTTGGTCCTTATACATTAGTTACCCAACAACCAATGGGTGGTAAAGCACAAAATGGTGGACAAAGATTTGGTGAAATGGAAGTTTGGGCTTTAGAAGCATATGGCGCAGCTTATACATTACAGGAAATGTTAACAGTAAAATCTGATGACATTATCGGCCGAAATAAAGTATTTAAAGCAATTGTTGATGGAGAACCAATTCCATCACCATCATTACCAGAATCATTTAGAGTATTAACTCGTGAGTTAAGATCATTAGGAATTTATGTAGAGTTAATAAATAGAGAAACTGGTAAGAATGAAATTGATAAGTCTTTAGTTGACAACGATAAGGATAATAATGTTAAAAGATATGGGTTTTAATTGTAAGGAGGAAAAGTAATGAGTCAAAAATTTTCACATTTGAAAATCAGGTTAGCCTCTCCCGATGAAATAAGATCTTGGTCTTATGGAGAAGTTAAAAACCATGAAACTATTAATTACCGTACATTGAAACCAGAAAAAGATGGATTGTTTTGCGAAAGAATTTTTGGTCCAACTAAAGATTATCAATGTGCATGTTCGAATAAATCTAAAAAAAGTTCTCATCCTGGAAAAGTTTGTCCAGTTTGTGGCGTAGAAATAACTGAATCTAAAGTTAGAAGAGAAAGAATGGGACATATTGAGCTTGAAGCACCTGTTGTTCATGCTTGGTATTTAAGAAATTCTCCTTCAAGATTAGCAACTTTATTAGATATTAAAACAAAAGATTTAGAGGAAGTAGTTTATTTAGCATCATATATAGTGACAGAACCAGGAGACACTGATTTAGAATATAAACAAGTATTATCTGAAAGAGATTATACAGATAAATATTTTGAATTTGGTTCTAGGTTTAAAGCTTTAACTGGTGCTGAAGCTGTAAAGAAATTACTACAAGATATCGACTTAGAAGAAGAAACTCTTAAATTAAGAGTTGAATTAAAGTCAGCTTCAAAACAAAGAAGAGAAAAAATCGTTAAACGTTTAAGTGTAGTTGAAGCTTTTCATAATTCAGATAATAAACCTGAATGGATGATTTTAGAAGTATTACCGGTTATACCACCAGATTTAAGACCAATGGTTCAATTAGATGGTGGTCGGTTTGCGACAACTGATTTAAATGATTTATATAGAAGAATATTAAACAGAAATAAACGATTAAAAAGACAATTTGCTCAAGGAGCACCACACTTAATTACTAAAAATGAAAAACGAATGTTACAAGAAGCAGTAGATGCTTTGATTGATAACTCTAAACGCGGAAGAAAAGTTGTGGTTGAAAGAAATAGGCCTTTAAAATCACTATCTGATATGTTACGTGGTAAACAAGGGCGGTTTAGACAAAACTTACTTGGTAAACGAGTTGACTATTCTGGACGTTCAGTTATTGTTGTTGGTCCAGGACTAGAAATGTATCAATGTGGTTTACCAAAAGAAATGGCTATTACCTTATTTAAACCATTTGTAATTAGAGAAATGATTGAAAGAAATATTGCTCAAAATTTAAAAAATGCAAAGAATTTAATTGATAAACAAGATGATAGAATTTGGGCGGTATTAGAAGATGTAATTAAAGAGCATCCTGTATTACTAAATAGAGCACCGACCTTACATAGATTAGGTATTCAAGCATTTGAGCCTAAACTAGTAGAAGGTAAAGCGATTAGACTACATCCATTAGTAACAACAGCTTTTAATGCTGACTTTGATGGTGACCAAATGGCAGTTCATGTGCCATTATCAGAAGAAGCTCAAGCTGAAGCTAGAGTATTGATGCTAGCATCAAATAATATTTTAGCACCGAAAGATGGAAAACCAATTGTTACTCCTTCTCAAGATATGGTATTAGGAAATTACTATTTAACTA
>JAGYOE010000018.1 GCA_018399755.1 Bacilli bacterium | reverse complement strand
AATCAATCGGAATGTCTTTATATACCAATAGATGCAAAAGCAAACAAATTTACTCATGAAGAGGAAAATAAATTTAAAAAATCAAGAAAGGGAGGCTTTATATGTGTTCTATGGCAAAAAAAATAGCTTGTCAAATTACATTTTTACCAATAGTAAGTAAAGATTACCTATCTGATATTCATCATGTCATCACAATAATAAAAACATCGAAGGTAGAATATAATATCGGTATGCTTTCTACAGAAATAAAAGGCGAAAAAAATGAAATATTCAAACTGATTAAGATAATTTACGACGAAATGGATGAACGATGTGATTTTTCTATGGAAGTAAGATATTCTAATGTCTGTGGACAGAAACATTAAATTTTCAATATATCTAAAAAGATTTGACCAAATTTAATCAATTCTTCAGAGGCTGTTTTTGGCAACAACATAACAAACTGCTCAATCGCTAATTCTTGAAATAAAATCCTTTTTATGCTTTAGTTCAGACAATATAACTGAAAATTGTTTTAAAACTTCATTCCCAGTATCTTGTCCAAAAGAATCATAGAAGTTTTTCTTTGCATTTGGCTTAATGTAAGTCCTAACATATTTTCTGTTGCAGGATTTCAAGATAGAATATAACCTTCACTATCTTGGTAAACGACACCTTGTATCATCATATCATGTAATGTATGATATTTTTCTCCGCTTTGTCTTAATTTTTCATATGCAATATTAATTTCGGTAATATCAGTTGCTATGCAATGTGTTTGAATCACTGAATTGTTTTCTTCATAAATAATTTTTTTCTCAAAACCAACTTGAATAATCTCACCTTGTTTCATTTTCATTGAAAATTCAGAATGAATAGATCCTTTTTCTTAAAAATTCTAATCTTTCTTTAAATTTAACTATAGGAAATAATAAGTCAATCTAACCCACAATAATAAAAAAAAACAAAAAAAATACCGAATAAGTGTTGACATCGGTTTTAGCTTTATTTAGGATGTTAAAATAAAAACATAAATAAGTATAACCCTTCATAATATATTTAATAACTACTAAACATACTACCTAGTAGATTGTATTATGTATAATAATTTTATTTTAATCTTCCTTTTTAATATAAGCAATCCCCAATAATGTCAACCCGGATAATACTGCAAATACTAAAGTGGTAAAGGAAATACCTTCATTTAAATCCTTCATATTATAAAGGTGTTCAGGTAAATTAACTAAAACTAAGTCTAAGTATTGATCATCATTATTAGAGTCAGTTTGAGTCATTGAAAATTCATATGTTTTGTCCTCTTCTAACCCTACATAAAAAAGATAATCTTCCATCTCATCAATTAAAATCAAATCATCAGAAAAAACTTTTTTGATAATTGAATTATCATAGGGTTGATCTTTTTCTTTAATTATGACCTGAAAATCTTTTATGATATTATTTTCTTCATCATAAGTTGTAATTTCTATATCATCTTCAGTTGATTCTACTTCAATGAATGTTTCTGAGTCACTTAAATTCCCTAACACAACAAAATATTCACCATCAAAAACTACATCTGTTTCTTGTTGATTAATTTTAATATAACCTTGTTCTAACGTTTTTGAATATCTAAATGCGATTATTGAAGTAGCAACTGATATTAAAATCATTATTAATGGTATAAAAAAAAGATGTTTAAATTTCATATTTTACGCTCCTAATATATAATAGTTTATCATAATTATTAACCCTTTTGAATAAAAAATATAACATCCTTATTATAAGAGTTTAAGTATGAACATATTTTCTGAATCTATATTAACATATTAAAGTCTCTGTGGAATAATAACTTATAAAGATAGAATAATAATTGTATTTTATACGACTATTTTCTATGTCTTTTTAAAACTTAATAAATTTGAAATAAGGGAGACAACTATATTATGAATAAATATTTCATTAAAAAAGTTCTCTTCTCGATTTTAACACTAATTATTGTAATAACATTAGTGTTTTTCATGCTACGCGCTATTCCAGGTGGACCTTTTACAAGGGAAAAACCTTTGCCTGCAGCAACTAGAGAAAGACTCGAGGAGGCATACGGCTTAGATGAGCCAATTTTTATGCAGTATGTAATCTATATGGGAAATATTTTAAAAGGTGATTTAGGCCCATCTTTTAGAAATCCTGGATATTCTGTTAATGAGTTACTAAGTACTGGAATCCCAAAAACTGCAAGTATTGGTTTTCTAGCAATTTTACTGATTATAATACTTGGAATACCTTTGGGGGTAATCTCTGCTTTAAAATCCAATACCTCCATTGACTATGGTGTTATGATTTTAGCTACCATAGGGATTACTGTACCAAGTTTTGTTATTGGTTCTTTATTTATTCTCCTAGCCCAGAATGTTGATTGGATTCCGGTAGGAGGCCTGGATAAACCAGTATCATTTGTTGGTCCTGTTATTGCCTTAGGAGGTTATTCATTGGCCTTTGTATCAAGACTGACACGTTCAAGTATGCTTGAAGTATTAAGACAAGATTACATTAGAACTGCAAGAGCTAATGGTTTATCAGAATCTAAAGTCATTTTCAAGCATGCGTTAAAAAACAGTTTGATTCCTGTAATCACTTATATAGGCCCAATGGTTGCGGCTCTAATGACAGGTAGTTTTGTTGTAGAAAAGATTTTCGTAATTAATGGTATAGGTAAATTTTTTACAGAATCAATTGGTTCTCGTGATTATACGTTAGTTATCGGTGTGACAATATTTTATGCTATATTTTATATCTTTATGGTATTATTAGTTGACTTAGCGTATTCATTAATAGATCCAAGAATAAGGCTTTCGAAGTAGGTAATGGATATGAATAAGAAAAAATTTAAACCCCTTAAAAGCGACCAAAAACTTGATAAAGAACAAATTCGTAAGAGTTTAACCTATTGGCAAGATGTTTGGCGTCGCTTACGTAAAAATCATTTAGCAATCCTAGGCTTAATTAGCGTTGTTATAATCTTATTATTCGCTACTGTAGGCCCAATCATTAATAAATATGAATATAATAAACAATACCTTGATTATAAAAACATTCCTCCAAGATTAGAAGTTTATGAACTTGATGATGATTTAAGAGTTTTTATGTCAGGCATGTATCATTTAATACTTGTCAGTGAAAAAGGTGAACTAATTGGACGTTTTTCATTAGATGATGCCGATAAAGACCTTATTACTAGAGAATATACATATCGCTTTTATGATGAGGATGAAACTGAACTGTATGCTGTGACTGCAGATTTTTCATATCAGACAGATCCCGATAAAGCCGATGAAGATCTTTTATTTAGTTTGACTTACAATGACGTAGAAACAAAACATTCGACGGATACCGTTTGGAACCGAACTTTCTTGCTTGGAACTGATTTAAATGGAAGAGACTTATTATCAAGAGTTATGTATGGTACAGGTATCAGTTTAATTATTGCATTTGCTGCAGCTTTAATTAATCTCTTTATTGGTGTATTATATGGTAGTATATCTGGTTTTGTTGGAAAAACAACCGATATTGTCATGATGAGAATTGTTGATATTATTAACTCTATACCACTATTACTTTATGTTATTCTACTAATGGTTGTTTTAGAAGATAGTTGGTTTGAACGAAATGTCTTAGATGAGATTTTCGGTGAAGGCGGTTTAGGAACAATTATTGTTACACTAGTGAGTGTTTATTGGGTTGGTATGGCAAGGCTTGTTCGTGGCCAGGTTTTAGGACTTAAAGAGCAAGAATATGTCCTCGCCGCAAAAACCATGGGTGTTAAGAACTCTAAAATAATCCAAAAGCATTTGATTCCAAACGCGCTTGGTCCAATTATAGTTACTCTAGCAATGATGATTCCAACAGCAGTTTTTACTGAAGCCTTTTTAAGTTTCATCGGCTTAGGTATTTCTGCCCCTAGAGCTTCACTTGGATCATTAGCTTCTGATGGTGCTAAATTTATGCAAACATATCCATATCAACTATTAATTCCATCACTTACCATTGCTTTTATGATGTTAGCTTTTAATTTCTTAGCTGATGGTTTAAGAGATGCATTAGATCCAAGACTTCGCAAAGGGTAGGTGAAAAATATGAACGATTATATATTACAAGTTAAAAACCTTCAAACTTCATTCTTCACCCATTTAGGAGAAGTAAAAGCGGTTAGAGATATTTCTTATAATCTAAAAAGAGGTGGCGTATTAGGAATAGTAGGTGAATCTGGTAGCGGTAAAAGCGTTTCGGCACTATCTTTATTACGTTTAGTTGATTCACCAGGCAAAATTATTGGTGGAGAAATAATCTTTGATGGCGTAGATTTAACCAAACTATCAAAAGATAAGATGTCTGATTATCGCGGAAGTGAAATCTCGATGATTTTTCAAGATCCAATGACTTCACTTAATCCGGTTTATACAATCAAAAATCAAATGGTTGAAGTTATTAGGCGCCATATGAGAATCTCTAAAGAAAAAGCTTTAGAAGAAGCAAATCAAATGGAAAACAAAGAATCAAGAAGAAAACGTATAAAGAGAATAGAAAAGGGATGGACGCGTAAAATAAATAAAAAAGAAGCTTTAGAACGCGCAATAGAATTTTTAAGACTGGTTGGTATCCCTGAACCTGAAACTCGTATTAAAGAATATCCACATCAATTTTCAGGCGGAATGAGACAAAGGGCTTTGATTGCAATTGCTTTATCTTGTGAGCCAAAACTAGTTATTGCTGATGAACCTACTACTGCTCTTGATGTTACAATCCAAGCACAAATTCTTGATTTATTAAAAGATATTAAAGATAAACTTGATACAACCGTTATCTTTATCACACATGACTTAGGTGTTATAGCTGAGATATGTCAAGATGTTATTGTCATGTATGGTGGAATGATTATGGAAAAAGGTACAGTTAATGATATCTTTTATAACCCTCAACATCCCTATACTAAAGGATTACATCAATCAGTACCTAAGGATTTGGTTGGACAAAAGTCAAGACTTATTCCAATTAATGGTTCTCCCCCAGATCTTCTAGCGCCCCCTAAAGGTTGTCCATTTAATCCTCGTTGCAAATACGCAATGGAAATTTGTCTTGAAAAACCCGCGCCTCTATTTAAAGTCTCTGAAACACAATTTTCTTCTTGTTGGCTACAACATAAAGATTCACCAGAAGTGAAGGGATTTAAAAAAAGTGTAGGTGTTGAAGATGAATAATAAAAAGCCATTACTTAGTATAAGAAATCTTAAAAAACATTTTTATGTTAAAAAATCTTTCTTAGGAAAAATCGAAAAAACTTTAACTGCTGTTGATGGCGTTAGTTTTGATATTTACAAAGGTGAAACTTTTGGATTAGTGGGAGAAAGTGGTTGTGGAAAAACAACCACCGGTCGTACTATTATTGGATTATACGAAAATACTGGTGGAGAAATATATTTCGAAGAAAAACTGATTTCTTCAGGAATTGAGGAATTTGCTTTAAATAAACAACTACTTAAAGATGGAATGAAAGAAGCTATAAAAGAAGTTCCGAAAGAAGATATTGAGAGAATTGATAAAATTAGGACTGAATTTAACCTTAAAATTAAAAATGAAACTAATTCATACAATGAGGCATTAAAAAAACATAAAATAGCAAAAAGAAATTCTCGTGATATTCAGATGATTTTTCAAGATCCTTATACGTCTTTAAACCCAAGAATGACAGTTTCAGAAATAATTTCTGAAGGGATAAAAACGCACAAACTACTTGAAGGTAACAAAATTACAGAAAGAGTCAATTATCTATTAGAGACTGTTGGATTAAAAAGAGAACATGCATCAAGGTACCCTCATGAATTTAGTGGCGGTCAAAGACAAAGAATTGGTATTGCTAGATCTTTAGCAGTTGATCCAAAACTAATTATTTGTGATGAACCAATTAGTGCTCTAGATGTTTCGATTCAAGCACAAGTAGTAAATATGTTAGAAGATTTACAAGATGAATTTGGTCTAACATACTTATTTATTGCCCATGATTTATCGATGGTTAAACATATATCTGATCGTATAGGTGTTATGTACCTAGGTAAAATGATGGAAATTGCAAGTTCTGATGAATTATATGATAAACCATTACATCCATATACACAAAGCTTACTATCATCTATTCCTTTACCAGATCCTGAAGCAAACAAAGAAAAGAAAAAAATTCAACTTAAGGGTGAAGTCACATCACCAGTTAATCTAAAACCTGGTTGTCGCTTTGCCAGCAGATGCAAATACGCAAAAGAAAAATGCAGAAATACTGATCCAGAATTAATAGAGATTTTACCAAACAGATTTGTTTCATGTCATTTTGTGAAAGAAATCAACAATTTGTGATAACCGTAATTTAAGTTGCGTTTATTAAATATATGAAGGAGGAATTTAAATTTTATGAAAAAATTAATGTTTTTATTTGTCTCATTTTTAGGTGTTTTTGCATTACTAGCATGTGATGGAGAAACAACTGAAGCTCAAGATGAACCTGTTGTTCTCAATTGGAACATCGGCGCAGACCCAAGAACGCTAGACCCAGGCCTTAATGGTGCGAGTGATGGTGGAGATGTTATCAATAACACTTTTGAAGGGCTAGTACGTGAAAAACAAGGTGAAGTACTCCCTGGTATGGCAGAAACATGGGATGTATCAGCTGACGGATTGACAGTTACATTTAACATTAGAGACGATGCTAAATGGTCAGATGGCTCAGCTTTGACTGCGGATGACTTTGTTCGCTCATGGTTACGTGGTATGGATCCGAGAAATGCAAGTGAGTATTCATGGATATGGTCATACACTAACGTTGAGGGCGCTGCAGATTTTGCAAACTCAGGTAGCGATGATGATGCTACTCTTGATGCATTAGCTGAAGCTGTAGGTATTTCATCAGAAAATGATGGAGCTCAATTGGTAGTAGAACTTACTACACCTACAAACTGGTTTGTATCATTAATGTCATTCTATCACTTTATGCCTGTTCCTGAAACAGCAGATGTCGAAGGTGAAGGACAATGGGCTAAAGAACCTGGAACAGCTATTTCAAACGGACCTTTTGTTTTAACTGATTATACCGTTGGTGACAAGTTAAAGCTTGAAAAGAATCCAAATTATTGGAATATTGAAGATGTACAGATTGATGAAATCAATGGATATTTTATCGATAGTGAAACTACTGCTTACGCTAGATATGAATCTGGCGAGTTAGATTTTATCCCATCTGTTCCAACAGCAATGATTCCTGGTTTAATGATTGCATCTCAAGAATTCCATGTATTCCCATTACTAGGAACATATTACATTAACTTTAACCTTGCAGGTGATCCTGATATTGGTGGTACAAAAGATATTGGTGATCGCGATAATGAAATTTTCTATAATGAAAACTTACGTAAAGCATTAGCGCTTGCGATTGATCGCGAAGCAATCACCGAAGCACTTGGCGCTGGTCAAGTTCCTGCTGGTGGATTTATATCTCCGGGATTCTTGGATCACAATGAAGAAGATTTCTACGAAAACTCTAAGGATGATTCAGATATCGTTGTTGATGATGGAGCTTTTGCGTTAGCAGAAACTTATTTTGAAACAGCTGCAAATGAATTGTATCCTGATGCTGCTGATCCTGTTGCTGAATTAAGAACTGAATTAGAAACAAAAGAATATCGTTACAATACGTCTGAAGCTCATAAACAAGTAGCTGAATTAGTTCAAGGTATGTGGAAAGATAACCTAGGATTTACAATTGAACTAGGAAACGAAGAATGGGCTTTATTCCAAGGAACAAGAACTGATGGTTACTATGATATGGCTCGTGGCGGATGGTTAACAGACTTTATGGATCCATCTGGTATGCTTGGTATCTTTACTCAAGGTAATGCTTATAATGACCCAGATTACAACAACCCTGCTTTTGAAGATAAGATCGAAGAAGCACAAACAGCAACAACTGCTGCAGCTCACTTCCAAGCATTATATGATGCTCATAAAATATTCATGGAAGACATGCCTGTAATTCCAATTTATCATTATAATGATACAATGTTGGTTAAATCTCATGTTAAAGGCTGGTCTAGATCTGTACTTGGAGGAATTGATTTCTCATCAGCTTATATTGAAGAGTAATTACAAAACAATCTTAAAACATAATTAGAAAGAAAGACCGCAAAGCTTATGGCTTAGCGGTCTTTTTACTATCAAAAATATATAATTTTCTAATATAAAAGGCAAAGAAGATGTTGTAGTTTAAAATTAAAATAAGTAATTGTTAACTATTGTAAAGGAATTACTGTTTCAATGCAAGATACGGAAGTACATCTCTTAAAAATCAAATTATCACCTATGATTTCATATTCTAGATTGTAATGGTCTTGGGTGGGAATTTCAGAAATTTTCTTACTAAAAAGGAAATTTTCCTTTGAATATATATTAATCACCCTATAGTTTCTAGAATCATCTATCTCGATAACTACTTCATACTCATTTGAAGACTCTATTTCATATGAATATGGTTTGTATGAAAATAGAAAGACAAACATAATTACCGCTAAACAAAATCCTAGAACTGCGCCAATTTTTAAAAATCCGACATCCGAATATATAAGTTTAATTCCAATTATAATAACTAAAAGCCAAAGTGAAGCGGCAATCAAAGAAATACCCACATATCCTTGTATTCGTAATATTTTATCAAAACTGCTTTGGTATATTAAAAATAAAAACACTAAAGCAAAAAAGATAATTAAAAAATTAATTTTTTTCATGAAATCCTACCCCCGAAAAAATCTCACTTAATTTGAGACCTTTATATAATATTTTATCACGTAATAATTATTATATTTTTTCTACAGAAGACTATATAATATCTATAAAAATAGAGTGCTAACTACATTAGAAGATTACTATCCTAAAGCTTATCAAAATGAAGTTATCTGGTATGAGGAAAGTTATATTAATCTTCAGTTATCTTATAAGGATGTCATTTATAGAAATGAGTTATTAAATTATCATTTAAGTGATGATAGAAGTTATACAATAACTATTGCTCTATCTCAACTATACTCCAAACTGAAAAAACATCATGACTTCCACCTATCATTCTTGTTTCTGCAAGATATAGTGTTTCCTCATCAATAAATATTGTTAATCCAATAGAAGTTCCATCACTATAAATATCATATCGATAATCAAAAGATTCAAAAACACCATCAAAATCAAGAATAATCAAATCATCAAGATCTTTATTAACATCCTCTTCTCTAAATTTAATATCAGTATATGTTTTTATTTCTTCATCATTACCGTAATATATAATCTGATCTTCTGTAAACTCAATATAGATTAATGAACCAGGTAGATTTGGATAATATTCCAATGAGCTAGAAGAATATGGCGCGAGATATATGACGTTCACATAATAATACTCACCCTCTAATTCATCAATAATATCATTATCATTTTGCGAACAACCACCAAGAAAAAATAAAACCAACATTAATATCAGTGTTATCTTTTTCATATTAGTTTCCTCCTTCAAACTGAATTAAATAATCAAACACAATCAATCTATTATTTTCCTCTTGATATATTAGAAATATATGTCCCTGAATTTATAGATAAATCGTTATATGTATCAGTATCGATATTGTAGATAATATAAGAATCACCTATTGTGGCATATTCTCGGATATTTATAGTTAATAATTCTATTAGATTATTATCTACCATTGCTATCCATCTTGAATCATTATCCAATTTATTTTCAAATATATTAGTTTGGTTTTCGCTTTTAAATACTAAATAACTCATTTGATGAATTGGAATAGTATTACCATAGAAAGTCCAGTCTTCAAAATCTACATAAACCAATGTTCCTTTATCAAGTAAATCTAATCCTGTAATATTTTCAATTTCTTCCTTGAATTCATTATATTCTTGTACTTCTTGATAATGATTTACAATCATTGGAATAATTAGAATCATTGTAACTATTAGAACAGCTACAAAAGTAGTTATTGTAATCATTTTTTTTCTTAATTCGTTTTGAACTCATTAGTGAATCAATTGAAATTACCAACTCATTTGCAATAACAGAAATTAAAGATGAATCAGGATATCCTCGTCACGTTTCCCACTTACTAACAGCTTGCTTCGTCACATGTAATCGATTAGCAAATTCTGTTTGTGATAGATTATGTTTAGATTGATATTTTTTTATTAGCAGATATAATATAAATCATTTTCTCTGTAGGTTCTTATATCTGTCAAAAAATTTATTATAACCTTTCAACCAGCAAGATACTGTCTTGCACTGGTATATGCAAGCATATATAAAACAGCCCAAATCGGGATGAAAATATAAAGCGTAATTTTCTTAAATATAGAATTCACTTCATAATTATAGTAGATGTAAATTGCAAAAAATATATTTACAAAAAATAAGTTTATAAGAACCAAATAAATGACGAATTGCTTTGGTCTTGTTTCATAAAAAAACATAATTAATCCTTTCATTTATTAAAATTTATAACTCTTTGATTAAACATTTCATCCCATCCAGTAAAATTAAGACTTACTCTAATGCATAGTAATAAATATAATTGATTCTATATAAGAATGTCATTTCAAAAGAATCAGAACTAACATATACAATTGATGCTTATCAGAATCACTGCTTAATTTCCATCTCAGTTTAATGTAAGATCAAAAAAAAGTCAAAAGGGCTTTATTATATATCAAAAATCTTGTTTATGAGCTGTATGATGGTGTCAAGCATAGAATAAAACTTCATACCTCTTGTAAAATGATTTTTTCTCACGTAATTCTCCCAAAGATTTAGTTGAATAGTACTGTCTTTTATTTCATTTAGCTCATAGATGATTTTATCAGGATTATCATTGGTACCTCTAAATTTAAATGTCGTTTGTATTGCTTTTATAGCATCTTCTTTATTAAGTGACTTCCAAAATATATTTGCAAGTAAATATAAATCCTATAAATCCTTTGCTCTACTACTAGCGGTTCCCAAAGATACGACAGTTTGTAACTTTTCAGCAAATATAGTCTCATATGGATATGTATGTAATGTTATAACTTCATGATTAATGATGGTTCTATATTCATTTATAATTACAGCAGGAATAATTGGATCATTTGTTGCAATATCAATATGGATAGATTGTCTTATATTGTCTAGCTTTGCTAAGATATTAAATCGAACTCCATTTCCATCTTTGATAGGTACAATTTCTTTTAATTCAAAAACAATTGAATCATTTGCATCTACTCCCAAAATATCAATAATGATATTTTTAAACGTTATAGATATCAAGTTCTTCATTACAAAAACTAAAATCAAGATCGGTTGTTGTTCTTGTCAAAATTTCCAAACGAAGTGATAATAAATATCCTCCCTTTAAAATAAATATATCTTTATAATTACTATTTGCAATACGTTTTAGCACTGCATCAAAGAAATAATGATTAATAATAAAATGCGGTGTCACAGCTAATTCTTTTGACAGTGATTTGGCCTTGTTTGAAAGTGCTCTAGCATTCATCATGAGAGCACCTCAACCAGTTTAAACATCTCTGTTTCAATATTCATTCTTTTAGCATATTTCATAAGTTTATTTACATCTTTTTTTGATTGACGAAAGTACTCTTGGAATGCCTGTTTAAATACCTCTGACTCTACTACTCTTTTACTGATAACAAGATCACAAAGTGTTCTTTCTTTATCATAAACTTTGATTTGATTGCCGTAGGGGCTTTCATATTCAGCGGCACCAAGTCCATAGATATCTTTTTGTACATAGTGGACAGTAACATTATCAGGAAAACGGTGTGCATTATATCCTTGATAAACAGTTACTTCATGATTAGACGGTATTGATTCTGTTAGTCCATGAAGAAAAAGAGCGGTGGAATAAGAATATATAGCTTTGGAATATTGATACTGAAATACAAAGTACTCATCATATGTCCCTTCATTATGAATATAAACTCCTCTACCTATACGTTGAATTTTTCCTTTTTCTACAAGACTACTAAGATACCATGTATCTATTCCTATTTCAGCTACAAGCTTACCAGTAATGTACCCCTTTTCTCTCACTACTTTGAGGATTTTTTCTTCATTCGTCATATAATCACTTCCTTATGTGCTTTAATTATATCATTACAAACGCACAATAACAAGTTTATTTGACATATCAATACTAAAGGTCCTATATGTTAGCGCCTTTAGTATTTCAATTATTGAAATTCTAATAACGTAAATACCAATGGGTTCTTTTGATAAAATATCTCATCTGATTCAGTTGGGTTAAATCTTGCTCTTATTCCTACAATACCTAACTATTGTGATAACTCTGATGCTCTTTCTCCAGAAAGATATCTTAATGCTATTTCCAACTTGATTTCCTTACTATATTTTTCTTTTCTTTCCATATAAAAATACCTCCAAAGTATTTTCTATAATTAAGTACTTATAATCTTAAAGATTATTTTCTTTTTTTATAGTGTGTACTTTAAAGGTATCATATCAAATTACTAATGTCCTATCTTTTTTATTTAGTCTCCTCTATATGGGGTTCACTGTAAAAGAGCTTTGTTTTGATATATATATATCATTAGTTGGATCTATTTGTGATACGGCTCGTTGTAACACTCGTAATTGTCATATATTAAGATTTAATAATCATATAATTCTTGGACAAACTCAATACTAAGTAAGCCTTGAAAAGTAAACTATCCAATTTCAGGTTTCAAACATCCGATTGGTACAACATAAACACCATCATCTCTTTGATAAGCAAACTCTGTTCCAGTAATAATCATCATGAACGATGGAGCAATAGAGTTCACTCTACCGGATAATTTAACAAGGTTTTAGCAGCTTTGTCTAGTTCTGCTGAACCGAGTTTTACTTCCACAGCAGCCCATCTCCCGTCGTTCAAATGAATAATCGCATCGGCTTCAAGACCAGTTTTATCTCGATAATGGGAAATGTAACCGCCTAGATAATCAGCATACACCCCTAAATCTCTAACAACTAAAGATTCAAATAACAATCCAAACGTTTCGATATTACCCTATAACAACAAGCAACACAAGATAATTAAGCACTTTGGGATATTTTTAATCTACATTTCAGACAATTTTTAATGTGCATTTCGAATTATATTTATAGGTATTATTCAATAACTCATTTTTAAAAAAAACTTTAAAAAAAGAGTCTGATTTATATCAAACTCCTTAATTGTCATATCTTTAGTATTTTTATAATGTTCTTGTAAGCAATCTGTTCCATCTCTTCAATCGTGAAATCCATTTGATCTAAAATATCACAATATGTTTCTAGATTTCCTTCGGGATAAACTGTAAAAAAAATTAATCTATAAGACCCAAACACTCTAAGAATTCTATTGGTTTGCTCAACATCATGGAGTTTAACCAATACCGTTAGAATATAAGATATGTCAACAAATGTGCAGCCACTTATAGCATCCATATACTTCATGCCACTGAGATGTGCCGTAGTAATATCTAAATCAGGAAATACTTTTATCATTTTTTGATTTTATCTGGTACACAATTATTATTATAACTTAATTATAGCCCATAAACAATTTATCTTATAATATTGATACATTTAGAAATTATTTTCAATCACAATCAAACGGATTGTACGTTCCCCAAATAAATGTGTAATAATTCATATGTTATATTTTAAATTATGAATTCAAAACATATTTAGATATTCTCTAATAATACATTGTATTATTATTTCCTCAAAAGACATAAACACTTACAATTTTACCTTGACACCATGGTACTTGGTTGCTATAATTTATTTGTAAAGTGTGTAACTGTAAAAAAACAGGCATGAACTTACGACGATTTTCGTCGTGTTCATGCTTTTTTTATATAAAAAATTAGAAAGGAAGTTTTGAAATGAAAAAAATAAGAATGGAAGTACCTTGTTCAAGCGTTAGGGATGTTATCATTGCAGATAAGGCTGGGGTTGATCAAATTGATCTTGGTTCAGTATTAGAAGTGGGAAAAGTAAGTTCTACCGTTGGGGCGTTGAAAACATCCAAAAAACTAACGAATTTACCCATATACATGATGGTTAGACCAAGACCACAAGGTTTTGATTATGATGAAGCCGATTTTCAGTCAATGCTTTATGATGCTAAAAACTTTATTGAAAACGGGGCTGATGGCATATGTTTTGGCCTATTAAATGAAGATGCAACAATCAACGAAGATAGAACTAGAGAAATGGTTAAAATAATAGGTGAAAAAGATTCAATTTTTAATAGAGCTTTCGATTTAACCCCTAATTTAGAGGATTCAATAAAGAAACTGATAGACCTAAAAGTCACACGAGTTTTAACGAGTGGGGGATGGTATGGCGATATTATGGATCATTTAGACCTTTTAAAATACCTACAAGAAAAATATGGAGATAAAATCAATATAATAATTGGTGGCGGCGTCAGACAACATAATGCAAAAGAGATACTAGAACGTACCCAGGTTGACCAAATCCATTTCTCAGGTAAAGTTAATGTGTTTGACAACACATTCTTTGTAACCTCCGATAGTGATGATAAAGACTTATGCACTTATTTAGGCGCAGGGGAAGAATCACTAAAAGCTATTGTTAAAGAAGTAAGAAAAGCTGAAAAATTAAGATGAGACAATCATTAATTGTTCATGCTGTTATTATATAAGGAATTTGTTATATAATATCTTTGTATCGTCTTAACATTGAAAATACGTTTTTAAAAAGCGTTTAGTGAAGAATATTAATTACCAGATAAAATTCTTTCAAAAAAAGAAAGGAAGATAAACGACTTGATTTCAAACAAAATAAAATCAAACCATTATTCGTTGAGTTTAAGAATTGGTTAAACACGGAAAGTTTAACCGCTCAGGGGAATTATAGAAAAGCGATCGGTTACGTTCTAGACCATATTGATTCTGTGATGGTGTATTTAGAAGATGCACGGTTAGAAATTGATAATAACCTCGCAGAACGTGCAATTAAACTATTTGTGATAGGCCTCGTAAGAACTGGCTTTTTAGTAACACTTTTAACGGTGCATATTCATCGTCCGTTCTCTATTCTATCGTTCAAACAGCTATATTAAATGAGATCAACCCTTATAAGTACATTGCCCATGTGCTTCATATTTTGGCAAACTCCAAAATCAATAAATTGAATTTGGATACATTAACACCTTACAGCGAAACCATTAAACAAAAAATCTCTATAAAAAATCCCCAGTGATTTCACCAGGGATTTTTTTTGGCTAGATGTCCATCAATTGGTGCTTACTATCATTTTATTGATAGTTGCAACTATAAACTATACGAAAATTTCCGTATTATTTGTTCTAAAAAGCCTTTGTTAAGACCTTTATATCATTAGTTGCACTTATTTATGATACGACTCATTGTATCGAAGTTAGTTGCAACTTGTTCAAGAATGCTTATCTATTTAAAAGAATCTCTATTTCTTTAGCTAATTCGACTAGATCTAGTGTAATTGTTTGATAAACTAGTATAGAATGAATATTATCATAATTATGTACTATACAATTCCGTAATCCATATATTTGCAACCAAGGAATATCGTTGTGTGTTTTCTTGAAATCATCAGTAAGTTTTTTATTTGATAGTTCACCAATCTGTAAGAGATTAAAAACAACCGCATCTTTCTTTAAAGAATCATTATCAAAATCTTTCAGAGATTTCACATCTTTCATATAATCATGGATTCTATTAATATGATTTAATATTTTGTTAATGTTTTCTTATTCCGTGTGTTCATACAAAACAACGCCCTTCGTAATATCTTTCATTAAATCAGAATTTTCCTCTACTTCTTTCATATGTATTAAATCGATGTCCTTGACAAATAATTGATTAATTTCTTCTAATAACCCAAAAAATGTTAATCCATTAATATTCCCATCTATCGCTAAATCTAAATCACTTAAAGGATCAGCTTTACCATTAGCATAAGACCCAAACAAAATGATTTTACTAATTTCGTATCTTAATGATAAGGGAAGCAACAATTCTTTGATTTGTTCTACATCATAGACTCCTAATCTATTTGTTATAATTCCATCTTTATTTTTTGGATACTGTTTTATATAAGAATCAACTAGGTTTTCAACCCAAGGGCTAGGTTTTCTTTTTCCACTTTCCCAATTCTCAATCGTTCTTTTGGGAATATTAGTTATATCGCTCAGTTCTTGTTGGGTTATCTTATATTCAGCTCTAATCTCTTTTATTTTAAAAGTCATATGAATCACCTCATAATATAATAATGCCACTCAATGAGTGGTATTACAAGATGATTATTATTTCTTTCTTTTTTCCAGTACTGATTTTTGCAAGTATCACACCATTTATATCACTTTAAATCATAATCTATGAATAGGTTACAATTTGTTGAACAGTTTTTTTATGGAGTATATTAGACTAAATAGAATAAGAAAGAAGGAACCATTTATTCTCATGATTCAGTTTCGTTCAAAGACTTAGAGATATTTTAAAAAGATAATGACCTTATTGATTCAAATACATTATGGGTCGCAGGATATGAAGATGTTAAAGATAAGAATCATCCCGTAGCCAGAAACCTTTTTTATGGTAATAAGCAATTAAATATTCTTACTGTTAAAGACAAAGTTATTTATCACTTAGCAAATAGTAAAAAAGGCATTATAGTTTAAAATATTTTTGAAAAAGATGATATTGCCCAAATTAAACTTAGAAGAAAAATTCTATATCCTAGAATAGAATTAATTAAAATCAATCAAATATTTAAACTTGCCATTACAAAAAATAAATCAAAGGTTTCCTCGTTTAAAAAGATTTTCTAACTAAATCCATGCCTCTTTATTGATAACCTCTAAAAAATTGGAAATAACAGTTATATATTTAAAGATATTAGTCAAAACAAAAAGGCATTATATAAAACAATGTTTTAAGATTATTTTCTTTTATAATTAAGTGTATCTATGACAAAATTTGAGTAATTTAATTTAAAAAATCCTATTTTTTTAAACAAAAGACAACATTTGTTGTCTTTTTGTTATATTGAATACAGTGAACCTGCTCCCACCACTTAACTAGTTTGAAGTGGTGGCTTCATGCGTTGTGCGAAAAGCATTCGCAAACTGACCACGCTATTGAGTCTGTCCCGTACTCTGCTTGTAAATTAGTAATTAGATATTTGTAGTAATGTTCGTCGCAGCATTAATGAAGGCTTTCCATCCGACAGTTCTTTTAAGTCTAAATTTAGCTATATCACTTTTCGTATTAGTATCTATTAATATTATAGCTTAGTATTGACTAAAATTGTAGAAACTCATATTGAAAAAATTTGTAGATTTACAAACCTAAAACCGGTTCAATTTATCTCACCAGTTATGATACTTTGTATTCTTGAACAGGGAAATTTCTTGAACATATTGGATAAAAACTAAAACACTTAGGGTACGGATCGTATATCACTTTTAGTCATAACTTGTTAATAATCGCATAACATAACAATCACAAACACCAGAAATTTGACTAGTGTTTGTGATTTATAGAAGTCTTTCTCATAACTAAGTCAATCAATTCAAGGGATGTCTTGCGGTATATACCCAACTGGTGATTCATTATAATCAAGTGATAATCTATCTATTGAAAAAACTTGGTAAGCATTGAGGATTGTGGGTTTGATTGTTTGTTTTACCATCTTTTAATCGTACATCATAATTATAGACATTAACTGACTTCACTTTTTTATAATAGGCTATCATTAAATAGATTATAACAGTCGTTTGTTATTGTAAATTAATTGATAATCCACTCTGCATAAAGAACTATATTCTCGGTTGTGCCTATCGTTATTTCTGTAATAGCTACTCCGGTGAAATCCGGGTTGTCAAACCATCCGTTGAAAGTATAACCATCCTTAACCGGATCCTCCAAAGTTATTGTGCTTGTTTCAACAGTGTAATTATCTGGATTTGATCCGTTACTTCCACCATCTAAATTGTATGTGATGTTATATGTAACAATATCCCACTTCGCATAGAGTGTAAGATCTTCTGCTGGCATCGTTGTAAAGGTATAAGTTGTTGAAAGTGATTTATCGCTATACCATCCATCAATTTCATATCCTTCTCTATCTGGTGAATAGAATTCAACAATTGCATTATAATCATATGTTAATGTTTCTGTTGAAAATAACGCGGTGCCTAGTATTGATTGTGGGTTTGATTGTTTGGTTGTTGTTCCGTCACCCAATTGTCCACTGCTATTTAGTCCCCATGTGAAGACTCGTCCTTCTGATGTGATGACTGAAGAGTGATAAGTTCCTAATGTGATTCTTGTGACTGTTTCTTCTGCCTCTAATTCAAACTGACTTGTGATTTCTGTAGGTTTAGATTTATCTGTAGTTGTGCCATCACCTAATTGTCCATTATAGTTAACTCCCCATGTGAAGACACGTCCTTCTGATGTGATGGCTGAGGAATAATCATGTCCTAATGAGACGCTTGTGACTGTTTCTCCTACTAAGTCAAACTGACTTGTGATGTCTATTGGAATTGAATTTGCTACAGTCCCATCTGTTGTTGTGCCATTACCAAGTTGCCCCTGATAATTATAGCCCCATGTGAAGACACGTCCTTCTGATGTAATCACTGAGGAATGAGAATTTCCCAATGACATGCTTGTGACTGTTTCTCCAGCACTTAAGCCAAACTGACTTGTGATGTCTGTAGGGTTGTTTCTATTGGTTGTTGTGCCATCTCCTAATTGTCCATACCAATTATATCCCCATGTGAAAACTCGACCTTCTGATGTGATGGCTGAGGAATGAGAATTTCCTAATGACATGCTTGTGATTGTCTCTTCCATAACTAACCCAAACTGACTTGTGATGTCTGTTGGTGTATGTCTATCATTTATTGTACCGTCCCCTAGTTGTCCATATGCATTCCCTCCCCAGGTAAGTACGCGTCCTTCTGAGGTGAGGGCTGAGGAATAAGAGCTTCCTAGTGATATGCTTGTGACTATTTCTCCAGCACTTAAGCCAAAGTGGCTTGTGATGTCTGTTGGTATATGTCTTTCAGTTGTAGTGCCATCTCCTAATTGTCCAGACCTATTAGTTCCCCAGGTAAATATTCTACCTTCTGATGTGATTGCTGAGGAATGAGAGTTTCCTAATGATATGCTTGTGATTGTCTCTCCTATTTCTAAGCCAAACTGATTGGTAATTTCTATTGGGATATTTCTATTGGTTGTTGTGCCATCTCCTAATTGTCCATTAATATTATGTCCCCAGGTGAAGACCCGTCCTTCTGATGTGATGGCTGAGGAATGTAACCCTCCCAATGAGATGCTTATGACTGTTTCTCCTGCTTCTAATAGAATATCATTAATTGGTGAATCATAGTTATCAAATGTGTTGTAGGTTATTGTGTACGGATTAATGG
>JAGYOE010000017.1 GCA_018399755.1 Bacilli bacterium | reverse complement strand
ATCTACATCATCAAAAATAATAAGTATATTATTTATGTCAATATTATAATAATCAACTACTTTTCTTACAGCTAAGCCAGAATTATTCATATAAGTCATTGGTTTTAATAAAATTGCATTATCTAATTCTGCAATTTCAGAGTTAAAACTGCTTTTTTTCTTAAACTTAATCTTATTACTTTTTGCAAAATGATCTAATACTAAAAAACCAATATTGTGTTTAGATTTTTTATACTTTTTTCCAGGATTACCTAATCCGATAATTAATTTTTTCATTATTTTACTCTCGGAGTAATTACAACGTAACGGGTAGGTTCTTCTCCTTCAGATTTAGTAGATACATCACGCCAATCAGATAGTTTTGTATGAATTATTCTTCTTTCGTAAGAGTTCATTTTACCTAATCGAGTCGGAGTTTTTGATTTGATAACTTCCATTGCAGTTTTAGTTGCTAGAATTTCTAATTGTTTTTTGCGTTGTTCCCGATATCCGCCTATATCTAAAAGAATAACATGATAATCTTCAATATAAAGATTAATATAATTTTTTAAAATTATTTGGATAGCATCTAAAGTTTTTCCGTTTTTACCTATTAAAATAGGGTTATCTTTAGATTCAACACTAAATAAAACATGTCTTTCATCTATACGTTTAGCTTCAATAACAGTTTCAATATTCATATTTTTAAACATATTTTTTAAATATTCAATACCATCATCAATAATATCGAAATCTACTCTTGCTTCTACAATATAAGTTTTATTTAATCCTAACAAAGATTTTTTTTCTTCAATAACATTTAGTTCAATAAAATCTTTATTAACTCTTAATTCATTAGCTGCATATACTAAAGCTTGATCATTCAATGCTTTTGTTTCAAATTGTATTTTTTTCATTCTAAACTCCTCTGCTATATTTTAGATCGAAATTTTTCACGTTTTTTATCAATACCTCTATGGCTAACATATCCTTGTAAAATTTGATATGCAGTACCAATAATCCAATAAAAAGCAATCCCTGCATTAGTAGTTGCAATATAAAACATCATAATAACCATAAAATACATAAAATATTTCATTGTTTTTTGACTTTGTTGAGTTTTTGGGTTACTAGATCCTGAATGTTTTTGGTTAGCTTCACTACGTTTTTGAACTAGATATTGGCTCAAAAACATCAAAACTGCTACTACCAAAGCCAAAGGTAAATTGGTTACCCAGTTTTCACTTCCTAAATCAGTCCATAAGAATTGATAATTAATTGTATGTTCTCCGTTCGTAAAAAAGGCATCATCAATAGGAAAACGTCTAACTATTTGATACATAGCAATAAAGATAGGCATCTGTAGTAATGGCATAAAACAACCTAATAAGTTAATTTTATACTTTTTATAAATTTCCATTGTTTCCATTTGCATTCTTTGCTGGGAAGCTTGATCTTTCTTATTTCGATATTTTTCCTGAACTTTGTTTATTTCTGGTTGTGCTATTTGCATTTTAATAGTCATATCATTAGTTTTTGCATAAATTGGCCAACCTAATGTTCTAATAACTAAGGTCATAATTAATAAACCTAACCAGTATAAATATGTATCACCTAATAATCCAAATAAATTACTAGCATAATATGTAAACCAACCCAAAATTTTAATTCCCACAAAAGATGAGTCATCTATAGGTGATTCATAAACTTCGCCACTACATGAAGTCATTCCAAACAATAATACGACAATTAATATTAATAATAAAATTCTTTTTCTATTTTTCATATTCTCCCGCCTTTTAAAATATTTGCTTTTTTTAATAATTTTGTAATATTTAATTTAATATCGTTAAAATTTAAGGTTTTAGCTTTTAGCTTTGCAATAATAAAAAAATCATAATTTTGCTTTATTTCAGATAATCTTATAATCTCTCTTACTCTTCTTTTCATAAGATTTCTTTCAACAGCATTTCCATATTTTTTAGAAACTGCTATTGCAAATCTAAAATTTATATTATCATGGTTTTCAGAATAATAAACAATAAAATAACTATTTCCAACAGTTTGATTTTTTCGCATTAAACTTTGGATGTCGCTATTACTTTTTATCCGATATTTTTTTTTCAAAACTTCCTCCTCAAAAAATCAAAAAATCACCAGTAATATATTTGTCCGGTGATTTCAAGTATAAATATATATTTGGTGTAATTTTATCAAATTTTTATTGGTCAGAAACTGTTAAAGTTTTTCTTCCTTTTTTTCTTCTTCTTGAAAGAACTTTTCTCCCATTAGCTGTAGCCATTCTAGCTCTAAAGCCATGAGTTTTTGCCCTTTTAGTTTTACTTGGTTGATATGTACGACTCATTATCAACACCTCCCAACTGTAATCAAAAACCATGCTATAACATTATACTTAATTTTATAGACTATGTCAACTTATTTTAGTTTGATAATTTTTTGTATTTTTTGATAAAATTAATTAAAAAAACTAAATTTTTATTGTATTATAAGTCATTAATTAATTGTTGTTTTTTCCAGTGGATAAAAATTTATTTAACATTTAATATAAACAAGTACTATGTTAAATTGTGGAAAACTTATAAAAATGGCGGTAATATTAGCTAAGTTTTCCACAATATGCATGTTAATAAGTGTTTAAACAAAAAGTTATCCACATTTATTTGTTGAAAACTATTTATTATTTTAATAAAATAGTATGATATATTTATATTATGTGGGAGGTATTATGGAAAATTTCGAAAATATTTGGAATCAAGTAAAATCTAAATTACAATTAACTTTCGATGATGACACTTATAAAGAACATTTTGCGCTTATAGATAATATCTTCAAAGTTTCAAATAATTACATTTATTTAATTGCTCCAAACTCATATATAAAAAATAAAATTGATAATTTTTATTTAAATAGGCTCAACTATATTTTAAATGAATATGTTGATCAACAATATCTTTTTAAAATTATTACTAAAGAACAAGCAACTCAAGAATTAAAGAAAGAAACTAAATATGAAATTAATACCCCGGAAGAAGAAATTGAAAATAAATATAAAACCGGTTTAAATCATACTTATACTTTTGATAATTTTGTTGTTGGTCCAAGTAACCGTTTAGCATATACTTCAGCCACAAAAGTAGCTGACCAACCAGCATCTTTTGCTAATCCCTTATATATATTTGGTAACGTTGGTTTAGGAAAAACTCACTTAATGCAATGTATTGGAAATTTCGCTTTAGAAAACAATCCAAATCAGAAAGTATTATATGTTAAAACTGACCAATTTATTGAAGATTATGGTAATGCAGCACAAAAAAGATCTTTTAATGATTTTTCTGAAAAATATGAAAATATTGATATACTTTTAGTTGATGATATCCAATTTTTAGCTGGTAAAACAAAAACACAACTAGAGTTTTTTAAAATATTTGAAAAATTAAAAGACAATAATAAACAAATTGTTATTACCTCAGATAGACCTGCTTCTGAATTATTTGACATTATGTCTAGATTAACATCTAGATTTGAGTGGGGATTATCAGTTGATATTAATAAACCTAGTCTAGAACATCGAATTTTAATATTAAAGAAAAAACTAAATATTGAAACATCAGATCCTGATTTAATATCAGAAGAAATTTTAGAATATATTGCTAATATATTTGATAATAATGTTAGAGAATTAGAAGGTGCTTTAAAAAGGGTTTTATTCTATTGCACTGCCTTTAATTATGAATTTTCAATTGAGAATACTAGAGAAGCATTAAAAAATTTAATTAATTCTAAAAATGCGACTGATAAACCTATAGATAGAACTAATTATACTAATATTATTGATATTGTCAGCAACTATTATAACATCAATACAACTGATTTATTATCTAAAAAAAGACAAAAAAAATATGTTTTTGCTAGACAGATATCGATGTATATAATTAAAAATTTATATGACTTAACTTTTAAGAAAATTGGTCAAATATTTAATGGTAGAGATCATTCAACTGTCATTTATAGTATCGAACAAATTTCTAACTATATTCAAACGGATGATAGTGTAAAAAATGATATTGAAAAATTGTTAATAAAATGTGGAAAAAAATAAGTTATAAACTTCATAAATAATGTATTTTTTTCGCTAAATATGGTATAATATTTACGTTGATTTCATAGTTTTTAACATATTAACACTCACTAATAATAATAATTAATATAAATAATAATTAATATAAATAATATGGGAGGTTATTTATGAATTTTTCAATAGATACCGATGTTTTATTAAATAATATTTTAATTGCACAAAAAGCTTTATCAACAAAAACACCAGCACCTTATCTTCAAGGAATTAAATTAGAAGTCTATGATAATGAGATTATTGTTATTACAAGTAATTCTGATATTTCAATTAAAATATCTATCAAAGATGAAAGTTTAAATATTGAAGATGAAGGTGAAATTTTAATTCCGGGAAAAGTTTTTGTAGAATTTATTCGTAAATTAGATAAAGGTATAGTTGAATTTTCAGTTATTGATAATAGTGTATTAAAAATAACTTCTAAACATACTGATCTTTCACTAAATTTATTAAATGTTGAAGATTATCCTAATATAGATTTTAATTTAAAAGATGAACCTATTAAATTAGAATCTAAGCTTATGAAATCAGTTATCAAACAAACTACCTTCGCAACTTCTACAATTGAAAACAGACCGATACTAACAGGGGTTAATATCAAAGTAGTTGATGATGAACTAACTGCAATTGCAACCGATTCATTTAGATTAAGTCAAAAACAAATTAAAGTAACAAAAAACTTCGATAAAATGAATGTTGTAATTCCAGGAAAAAGTTTAGATGAATTATATAAAATATTAGAACTGGATTTAGAAGAAATATTAATTCATTTAGATAAAAAATCAATTATTTTTGAATATGGAAACATATTATTCCAATCTCGTTTACTAGATGGAAGCTTTCCTGAAACTTCAAGATTAATTCCTAATGAATTTCCAATAATTTTAAAATTTAATATAAATGATTTAGCTATAGCAATTGAAAGAGCTTCTTTATTATCTGTTAAAGATAGTATTAGTAGTATTGTTAAATTAAATCTTAAAGCAAATAATGAAGTAGAAATAACTTCTAATTCACCAGAAATAGGAAAAGTTATTGAAGAAGTTAAACCTTTAGAAGTAGAAGCATCTTCAACTTTAAAAATTGCTTTTAGCTCAAGATATTTCCTTGATGCTTTAAAAACTTTTGATTCTAATGAAGTTTTTGTTAAATTTACTGGTGAAATTAGACCTTTCATTATTGAAAATGCTAAAGAAAAAGGTTTAATTCAATTAATTTTACCTGTAAGAACTGAATAATTATTGATAGATTATAAGCACACATTTTAAAATGTGTGTTTGTTTTTTTTATAAAATTTCAACTTAATCAAATTATAAATTATTAGATTTAATTGTTTTAATAAATAGTAAATATGTTATAATTTATATGTTGATTAAAAAATATAAAAGTATAAATACTTTTAAAATATAAAAATAGAAAAGGGTGTAAAAATGAAAAAGAGTATTGTAGGTAGTCATGCCGAATATAAACAACTAGAATCTAATATTTTGCAGATTTCTCAAGAGGCTAAAGAGCAAAAAAGAAAATATGAAGATGTGATAGATGCTACTGTTGGTATGCTTCATCATGAAAATGGCGATGTTTTCAAATTTGAGGTAGTAGAAAAAGCTTTAAAAAATTTAACTGATGAAGATATGTATAATTATGCTTCTGTTAGAGGGAAAAAGACTTTTACTGAAGGGGTTTTAGATTGGGTTTTTGATGATAATGCTAAGATGATTAGAGAAGATTTTAAATATAGTATCATTCCTACAACTGGGGGAAGTGCAGCAATTAGTAATACCTTTTATAATTTTAATGATTTTGGTCAAAAAATATTATTACCTAATTATTATTGGAGTCCTTATAATAATTTTGCTTTAGAAGCAAATGTTAAATTAGAAACTTATGATATGTATGATGATATTGGAAGATTTAATGTGCCTGCTTTTAGAAAAAAAGCCTTTGCTTTGGCTAAAGAGCAAGGAAGATTATGTACATTAATTAATGATCCATGTAATAATCCTACTGGTTTATGCTTAGAAAAAGAAGATTGGGTAGAAGTAATTAAAATATTAAATGAAATTGATGAAATGGACATACCTGTTATATTGATTCATGATATTGCTTATATTGATTATCAGATGAAAGATGTAAATTATTCTCGGGAAACTTTTAGTACTTATAAAGACTTAAATGAGGATATTTTAACAGTTGTTATTTTCTCTGGTTCAAAGAGTTTTTCTTTATATGGATTTAGGGTTGGTGCACAAATTGGAATTTCTAAATCTCAAAAAGTGATTGATAATTTTACTAGAGTTGGAGACTATTCTGTTAGAGGTAGATTTTCTAGTGTATCACAACCTGGTATGAATGTAATAGATAATATTTTTAACCAAAAAAATTTAAAAAAGCGATATAACGAAGAATTAGCAGATGCACGTAAAATCCTTAAAGATAGAGCTGCTTTATTTTTAAAAGAA
Source organism: Bacilli bacterium (assembly GCA_018399755.1). Taxonomy (GTDB): domain Bacteria; phylum Bacillota_I; class Bacilli_A; order Izemoplasmatales; family Hujiaoplasmataceae; genus Hujiaoplasma. The sequence goes on along the minus strand of JAGYOE010000017.1, from coordinate 13,653 downwards.
GCTGATAGAATAGGATTAGAAATTTTACCTTATTGCGGTGGTTTTTTCATTAGTATGTTAACAGATAATAAGAATATTTTTAATGATTTAAAGAAAGATCATGCTTTTGTAATTCCTATGCAAGGTTTAATTAGAGTGGCAATTTCTTCATTACCTTTAGTTGATATTCCTGAACTTGTAAGAAAATTAAAAAAACATATTTAAATCATAAATAAAAAAAAGAAAATCATTCAAGATTTTCTTTTTTTATTTATTTATTTATTTATTATTAAGCAAAAAATGTAACCTTACCTGTTGTTAATAAAGTGAAAATATCAATAACCCATGTAATAAACGTACCGACAAATATCCAAATTATACCAGCAATAACATGACCTTTTGCAATTCGATAAATTCCGTATACTATTCCATCTAAAGCAGGAAAAGCTAAAATTAAACGAATTATAAAAGGTAAACCATCAATAAACTTAACATATTCTTTCATAAAAACCTCCTTATTAACTTATTATAACACTAATTTACACATTTAAAATCAAGTTAGGTGCTTTTATAAATCTTTTTCAATTGCTTGAGCAATTTTTTTGCATTTTTTGATTAAATTATTGAATTTATCTGGTTTTAAAGATTGTTGACCATCACTTAAAGCTGTTTCAGGAGATTGATGAACTTCAATTATTAATCCATCTGCTCCAGCTGCAATAGCTGCTAAAGAAAGTGATTCAACATATTCCCATCTTCCTGATGCATGAGAAGGGTCAACTATTATTGGTAAATGAGTTAATTTTTTTATTACTGGGATTGAGGATATATCTAAAGTGTTTCTAGTTGAAGTTTCATATGTTCTAATTCCTCTTTCGCAGAGAATAACATTTTTGTTTCCACCATCTAAGATATATTCAGCTGACATCAACCATTCCTCAATTGTACTTGACAATCCTCTTTTTAAAAGAATTGGTTTATCAATTTTACCAAGTTCTTTTAATAAAGCGAAATTTTGCATATTTCTTGTGCCAACTTGAATTAAATCAACTTTTTCAATAAATTTAGGAATATCTTCTACACTCATAATTTCAGTAACAATAGGAATATTATATTTTTTACTAGCTTTTTGAAGAATATCTAGACCTTCATCACCTAATCCTTGAAAGGAGTAGGGGCTTGTTCTTGGTTTATAAGCTCCACCTCTAAGAATTTTTGCGCCTGATGCTTTTATAATCGGGATAATTTCATCAATTTGAGATTCTGATTCAACAGCACATGGACCACCCATAATTACAACCTTTTTTCCACCGATTTTAACACCGGATACATCAACAATTGTGTCATCGGGTTTAAATTTTCGATTAACCTTTTTAAATGGTTCTTGAATTCTTAATACAGTATCAATAAATTCGTAAGCATATAAACTGTTAGGATCAAAAGATGCTGTATCACCAATAACACCGATTAGTTTTGTTGTTTTACCAGTACTTTCATGTAATTCAAAACCTTTATTTAATAGATATTTTCTTATTATATCTATTTCATTTTCTTTTACATCGTTTTTAAATTTAATTATCATAATTTAACTTCCTTTTTGTAAATAGTTTATCGCGTCAATATAACTTTCAAAACCATTACCAGATATTTGTGTTTCGCATGCTGCTTTTGTGACTGATATTTTACGAAAATCTTCTCGATTGTATATATCAGACATATGAACTTCGATTTTTCTTATATTTATTGATTTTAAGCAATCATAAATTGCATAGGAATAGTGAGTATAAGCACCAGGATTAATTATTAACGCTTCAAAACGTTGATAATTATCTTGGATTATATCTATTACCTCACCTTCGTGATTAGACTGATATATTTCAATATTATGATTATGATTTTTAGCATAATCAAAAATATAATTGACTAAATCATTATAAGTTTTGTGACCATATATTTCAAGTTCTCTTTTACCAATAAAATTAATATTTGGGCCATTGATTATTAATATATTCATTAATTTTCTCCTTTATTTCCTTTATATGATACTCAATACTTTGATCAATATTAATAATAATATTTGAGTATTTTTTATATAAAGGCAATCTTTCTTTAGCGAGAAACAATATATCTTGTGAATTTTTTATTAAAGGTCGCCCTTTAATATCTTTTTTTGCAATTATATTTGCATCTTTATTTAGAAATATAATAATTCCATTTTGTTGTAATAAATCCATATTTTTTTTATGTTTTATAATGCCGCCACCAGTTGAAATAATATAGTTATTTTCTTTATATACTTTTTTAATAATATCTGTTTCTACTTCTCTAAAATCATCTTCTGATTTGTTTTCAAAATATTCAGAAATAGTCATTTCAATAATTTTTTTAATTTCATCATCACTATCATAAAGAGATTTATTCATTTTTTTGTTTAATACTTTTGCATATTTACTCTTTCCACTAAGTGGTAAACCAATTAAAACAATATTGTACAATTCATCAAGTAGTTTAAAATAGATTTCTTTGGTTAATTCAAAGGAAACTTTTTGATTAAAGAATAATTCATGTGCTTTTTTTGCTTGCATTAATAACATTAATAAGCCATTAACAGCTTTTATGTTTTGATTTTCTGCTTCTAGCAGTAACTTTGTTTTTAAAGGGTTATAAATTAAATCAATAACAACTTCTAAAATATTAAATTTTTTAATATCGACTAATAAATCATCATCATTATTAGGATACATGCCTACAGGGGTTGTATTAATGATAATTTCGTAATCATTAAAATCATTAAAATTATCATATAAAATGTCATTTTCTGATTTTATATTTCTAACTAATTTAGTACAAGTTTTAACATTGTTATTTTTTAAGTAATAACAAACAGTTTTTGCAACTGAGCCATTACCTAAAATCAAAACTTTTTTATTTTCTATTTGAATGTTATTAAATTCAATCAATTTAGAAAACCCATAATAATCTGTATTGTATCCATATAATTTCTTTCTTTTCTTAATTACTGTATTGACAGAATTAGTTGCCGCAGAAATTTTATCTAATTTGTCAATTAAAGGAATTATTTCAGTTTTATAAGGCATTGTTACATTATAGCCAGATAAATAATTATTGTTTATAAAATTTTTTAAGTTTTCAACGTTAAATAGTTCATAATTATTATTTTCAAAAAAATTATGAATTTTTTTAGAAAAACTATGACTAATGTTTTTTCCTATTAAACCATACATATTATTTATTCCAATCTTTATTATTAATAATAAATAAATCTAATATTGCAAAATTTAATACACTATTTATTACTTGAACTACTCGTGATACTATTTGAGGGTCGTGTCTGCCATTGATTATTAATTCAGTATTTTCTTTGGTTTTTAGATTAACTGAATGTTGTTTTTTTGTTATAGATGGAGTAGGCTTTATTGCACATTTTAAAATTACAGGTCTACCAGTTGTAAGCCCTCCTAATACACCGCCATTATTATTAGATAATGTTGTAACTTTATCTTCTTTTACTATATATTCATCATTTGCTTTTGAGCCAAACATTTTAGTTAGTTCAAATCCTTTACCAAATTCTATACCTTTTATTGCAGGAATTGAAAATAACAGTTGTGATAAATAACTCTCAACTGATAAAAATATAGGTTCTCCTAAACCAATTGGTAAATTTATAATGGCAGATTCAATTGTACCACCTAGTGAATCGTTTTTAACTTTATGTATTAAATTAATCATTTCTTTCTTTTTTGATTTATCTAAAACAGGAAAAATGTCTTTATTTAGCTTTTTACAATCATCAATAGTTATACCATTTAAATCAAAATTATTATCATATATGTTTTTTATACTATTAATATGAGAGGCGATAAAAATATTCTTTTTTTCAAGAATCTGTTGAGCTATAGAACCAATAATTATCCATAACACAGTTAGTCTTCCGGAAAAAAATCCTCCACCAGATTTTATATTGAAGTTATTATATTTAATATATGCTGGGTAATCTGCATGAGATGGTCTAGGTATATCATGGTTTTTTTTATAAGTTTTTGATTGAATATTTTCGTTTGGAATTAAAAATGTTAACGCACCACCAGTTGTGAAACCATTTAAATAACCTGATACTATTTTGTAATTATCTTCTTCAATTCTTGAAGTTGAAATACTATTATTAGGTCGTCTTTTTTTTAGGTTAAAATTAATTATATCTTGATCGATTTTTATACCTGCAGGTAAATTGTCTATAACAATGCCTAAAAATTCTCCGTGTGATTCACCGAAAAATGTAATTTTTATATTATTTCCAATTTGATTCATATTATAACCCCTTATAAGTCAATGATTTTTGTTTTTTTAATATATCCTTTTCCAATTTGATCAACATAGATTAAGTTAATATATTCAGTAGTATTTTTTTTATCGTGTTTAATTAGTTTTATTAAATCTTTTTTTGGTGCTGGATCACTTATTGGTAATTCATATTTTTTTAATAGGTTTATCAAGGATGATTTTATTTCATTATTTACCATTTTTAGCATACCTAGACTAATTGCTTCACCATGAAGATATTTTTCATAATTATAATAAGCTTCGTAGGCATGACCAAAAGTATGACCAAAATTTAAAATTTGTCTGAAATTTTGATCATATTCATCACTCTCAACAAAATGTTTTTTAATTCTTAATGATTTATAAATAAAATATTCAATATTTTCAGTTACATTACTTGATTTAATTTCTTCGAAAAAATCATTTGAGTAAATCATTCCATATTTTATCATTTCTGCCATTCCATTATTAAAATGTCTCTTTGGTAAAGAGGTTAGTGTCGTTGGGTCAATTAATACTTTTATTGGTGGATAAAAACTACCAATAGCATTTTTTATAGATTGAGAATTTATTGCGACTTTTCCACCAATAGAAGAATCAATTTGTGCGAGTAAAGAAGTGGGAATTTGAATATAGTCAACTCCTCTATAAAGAGTTGCGGCTACAAAACCAGCTAAATCACCGGTTACTCCACCGCCTAGTGCAATTATTATAGTGTCTCTTTTTACTTGTTTAGCGATTAATTCTTCAATGATAATTTTATATTGTTCAATTGATTTTGATTTTTCACCAGCTGGGAATCTTATAATATGATTATTTTTACAATAGCTACTTACTTTTTTAATATAGATAGAAGGAATTTGATTATCAGTAATAATAATATAAAATTTATTCATATCTAAATAATCTTTCAGATTGTCTAAAAGGTTATTTTTAATAAAAATATTATAATTTCTTTTACTACTTTTTACATTGATATTCATTTAATCCCCTATATATATTCTATCTTAATACCAAGTGATTGTAAATCTTCGAAAAAATTAGGATAAGATTTATTAACTGCTTCGGCATTATTTATTGTTATTGGGTGTGTGTTTCTTAAAGTAGCAATCGCTAAAGACATTACCATTCGATGATCATTATAAGAATCAAAAATACTACCATAAAATTCACTTTGACCTATTATAGATAAACTATCGTTTCCCATTTTTACATTGACACCTAATTTAGTTAAAACATCATAACTTGCAAATAGCCGATTAGTTTCTTTTATTTTAAGTCTTTTAGCATTTAGAATATTTGTTTTCCCTTTTGATAGACCAGCTAAAATTGAAAGTATGGGTGCTATATCAGGATTTTGACTTACATCGATATTAATGCCTTTAGTTTCGCTTTTTTTAAAGTAATAGGTTTGATTATTATAAGCTATATTACCATTCATCTGTTTTATTAAATCTATTATTGTCTTATCGGGTTGTAAGGAGTTAGCTGGAATATTGCTAATTTTTATATCACCATTAATAATTCCTGCTACTGCAAAAAATGCAAGTTGTGAAAAGTCTGGATCGATTTCAATATTATTTGCTTGATATTCTTGATTACCTTTGATAAAAAAAGTATTATTTTTTTTAGTTATGTTAATATTAAATTTTTCTAATATTTTAATTGTCATATCAACGTAAGCTTTAGATTCAAAATTGTCGGTTATTGTAATTTTTGAATCGTGTTTTTTAAGCGGCAAAGCAAACAATAAACCACTAATAAATTGTGAACTAATATTACCTGGTATTTTATAATTTCCTGATTTAAAGTCACCTTTAATAAATAAAGTTTTGTTTTGAAAGGCGAATTCATTATTATTGGCTTTAAATATCGATTGATAAATTGATAAAGGACGTTTCATTAAAGTTGGTTTGCCAGTAAATTTTATACCTTTATTATTAGCTAATATCGGTATAAGAAACCTTAAAGTTGAACCCGATTCATTACAATCAATTGTTTTTAAATTAGATTGGATTAAAGGTTTATTATTTGATATTTCAAGCTGATTTTTATTTACTTTTATATCAACTCCATATTGTTTAAAGGCATTTATAGTTGCCTTAATATCATCTGATAAAATTACATTAGAAATAGTTGAAGTTCCTTTTGCAAGTGAAGCGGATATAATTGCTCTATGTAATAATGATTTTGAAGGGGGTATTTTTATTTCTCCACTTGCAAATCCTGGATATATTTTAACTTTCATTATCTGTTTCCTCCATCGCTTTATTATGGATAGACTTTGATTTTTCCATTAGTTTTGTTAAAGCTACATCATCTTCATTTTTTAGCGCATTTTTAAATTCAGTTAGTTCAACTTGAAACTTTGTTATTTTTTCTATTAGATTTTCTTTGTTATCAATAAATAATTGTGGCCATAATTTGGTATTTATTTCTGCTATTCTTGTTAAATCTTTATAAGAATCACCAATATAATTTACTAATTTTAAGTTTGTATCAATTGAATTAACTAATGATAAAGATAATATATGGGTTAGTTGAGAAGTATAAGCGATGATTTTATCGTGCTCTTCTTTAGTGAGAAATGATATATTTTTAAAATTCATTTCTTTAGCTAATCTTTTTGCTAATTTAATATTTGTTTCTATGTTTGTTTTTATTGGCGTAATAATATAATTTGCGTCTTTAAAAATATTTTCATCAGCATATCTAATACCAATTTTTTCACTTCCAGCAATTGGATGAGTAAAGATGATATCATAATTTTTGTTTTTAATTTTTTCAATTTCATTTACTAGGTTGGTTTTTATACCTGAAATTTCAATAATCAATGAATTTTTATTAATTTTAGAACTGTATTTTTCTATAAAATGAACTATATCTAATGGATATAAACAAAGATAAATTAGACTATTATCTTTGAGAAATTCCTCAAGGTTATTATAACCTTTATGGATGATTTTATTTTTAATTGCATAATTGATTGTTTCTTTGTTAATATCATAAGCATTTATATGATGATTTTTATTTAAAGATTTTGCAATAGTACCACCAATTAAACCTAAACCAATTATTCCTATATTCATAATTTTCCCCTTTTTTGTTTAATATATTTTATCATAAATACAAGAAAAGTGATAATAAGACAACAGTGATGTATTATAAGAAATGACTAAACTTTTTTGGATTTTAAGATTATGTTATAATATTTTTAAGAGAGGCGATGAGAATGCATAAAGAGATTGGTGTTTATGAATATGCGAATAATGTTCTTGAACATATGAAACCAGGAGTTTTTTTAACAACTAAAGACAAAGATGTTATTAACACTATGACAATTGGTTGGGGTGGTATTTTTAGAGTTTGGGGAGACCCATATTTTCTTGTGTTAGTGAGAGAATCACGAGCAACCCATAAATTAATTGAAAATAGTATGGAATTTAGTATTAGTGTTTCAAAAGATAAGCAAATGAAAAAAGAACTAACAATTTGCGGGACAAAATCTTTAAGAGATATTGATAAATTTAAAGAATGCAATATTACTCCTCTAAAAGGAAGAACTATTGAGACTCCGGTTATTAAAGAAGCAAAAATACATTATGAATGTAAAATAACTTATAAACAAAAATTAGCAGAATCAAACATTATCCCAGAAGTAAAACAAAAATATTACCAAAGCGAAAGTAATCACAGTGTTTATTATGGTAAAATAGTCGATCAATATATTATTGAGGAGGATAACAATGGGTAAAATATTAGACGGAAAAGCCTTAGCAAAAAAAATTAGAAAAGCAGTTAAAATTGAAACAGAAAATTTAATTGAAAAACACGGCGTTACACCGCATTTAGCAGTTATATTAATTGGTGATGATCCTGCAAGTGAAACCTATGTTTCTTCAAAGGAAAGAGCTTCAAAAAGAGCTGGTATTAAATCAACTATTATCAGAAAAAATACCAGTATTTCAGAGGCAGAATTAATTAATATTATTAATGATTTAAATCAAGATAAAAATGTACATGGTATATTATTACAATTACCTATCCCTAAACATATTGATAGCGAAAAGGTTATCAATATGATTGATCCAAAGAAAGATGTTGATGGTTTTTCAAATTATCATGTCGCAAGACTTAATAAAGGATTTGATGCTTTAGTTCCTTGTACACCGCTAGGAATTATGGAAATATTATCTGAATATCAAATTGATCCTAAAGGTAAACATGCAGTTGTAATGGGAAGAAGTCAAATAGTTGGTAAACCAATGGCAAGTTTATTATTAAAAGCCAATGCAACTGTTACAGTTACTCACTCAAAAACACAAAAAATTAAATCAATCACAAACCAAGCAGATATTTTAGTTGTAGCTGTTGGAAAAGCTAAGATGATTGATGAAAGTTATATCAAATCAGGAGCGATACTAATCGATGTAGGTATATCAAGAGTTGACGGTAAATTATATGGCGATATTGATTTTGATAGTGTTAAAGAAAAGGCAAGTTATATTACTCCAGTACCTGGCGGAGTAGGGCCTATGACAATTGCTATGTTACTTAAAAATACTTTAAAATGTTATAAAAATATAGTTAAATAAATAATAATGTTAAATTAATTATAAGCCCTAAATTTAGGGCTTATTTTTATGTTTGTTTATTATTAATTAACAAAATAATAATAATTTTTTTATAGAAAAAAACTCTAAATCGATATAGTTATTTTAATTCGTTAGTTGTATAATATTATTAAAGAAGGAGGTCAATATGGAAACGTACAAATTACATAAAAATATTCTATGTGTTGATTTAAAAAGTTTTTATGCATCAGTTGAATGTGCGCTTTCAGGTTTAGACCCTTTTAAAACACCATTAGTAGTTGCGGATAAATCTCGCGGGGGCGGTTCAATAGTTTTAGCAGTGACACCTTATTTAAAAAAATTAGGTGTTCCAAATAGATGTCGAGTATATGAATTGCCAAAAAATATTGATATAATTTATCGAAAACCAAGGATGGAAAAATATTTAGAATATTCTACTAAAATTATTGAGATATATTTACAATTTATTTCTGAAGAAGATATGTATGTTTATTCAGTAGATGAAGTTTTTTTAGATGTAACAAGCTATCTATCTTATTATAAAAAAACTGATTATCAAATGGCAAAAATGATTCTAAAAACTATTTATGATAAAACAAAAATATACTCAACATGTGGTATAGGCGAAAATATGTTAATGGCTAAATTAGCCTTAGATATTGAATCAAAACATAGTTCGGATTTTATTGCAAAATGGAATTATGAAGATATACCAAAAAAATTATGGCCAATTGAACCATTGTCTGAGATGTGGGGTATTGGACATAATATGGAGAAAAACTTAAATAAATTAGGTATTAAAAAAATTGGTGATTTAGCTAGTTATGATGCAAAAAAACTAAAAAAAGAATTTGGAATTATCGGTGAAGAATTATATTATCATTCTCATGGGATAGATATGAGCCAATTACAAGAAAAGATGAAACTAAAACCTAATAGTAAAAGTTATGGTATTGGTCAAACTTTATTTCAAGATTATTATAAACCAGAGATATATCAAATCATTCGCGAAATGGTAGATGATGTAGCTAGGCGTTTAAGAATTAATAAAAAAAGAGCAAAAACCATACATTTTGGTCTAGGTTATAGTAAAGATGTTGGCGGAGGTTTTGCAAGACAAATTTCAATACCACAACCAACAGATATTGCCTCACATGTTTATAAAGCCTGCGTTAAATTAATGGATAAATTTTATGATAATTCTCCAATAAGATCAGTAAGAGTTGCGGCTACAAACCTAGTTGAGACAAAAGGATATCAAGTAAGTTTATTTGAAGATATTGATTCAGTAATAAAAGAACATGATTTATTCTCTACTGTTGATAAAATCAAAGAAAAATACGGAAAGAATAGCGTTACTAGAGCTTCAAGTGAGTTAGAATCTTCAACTTTAAAATCTAGAAATAAGATGATAGGTGGTCACAATGCCTAGTCATTATATAGATAGAGGAATTATTAAATGGGCACCGTTTAATGCTTTAAATGGTTATAATACGATGTTAAAAGAAATGAAATTACGCATAAGGCAAAAACAAAAACCCGTTTTAAGTGAAGATGAATATCAAATTTTAAATTTAAACATCCAACAAGCCATTAGAGAAGATAGTGAAATAGAAATAGAGTATTACGCAGATGGTTATATAAAATATAGTTATGGAAAAATAAAAAAACTTGATTACATTAATAAATTATTAATTCTATCTACCAACGAAAAAATACCTGCAGTTGATGTTTTGAGTCTAGATTTAGCAAGCTAAACTATAGCCAGATTATATTTATTTTTATATTTATGATAAAATATAAGTAACTAAGTCATAAGGGAGGGAGTTAAGGCAAAGGCTTTAACGATAAAAATGATTAATGAAAAAGCTTATGCAAAAGTAAATCTATTTCTAAATGTATTAGATAAAAGAAAAGATGACTATCATAATTTAGAAATGATAAATGTAAAAATTAATTTATATGATGATATAAAAATAAAAAAATGTCATATGACAAGTGGTGTAATAATTAAATCAAATGATTCGTTTTTATCTAATCAAGATAATATTGTTTTTCAAAGCGCAAGATTTATGCAACAAAAATACAACTTAAATTCAGGTATAGAAATTACTATTGATAAAAAAATACCTTATGGAGCTGGATTAGGTGGTAATTCAAGTGATGTTGCAGCAATAATAAAAGGAATAAATAAACTAGAAAATCTAAATCTTACCTTAGAAGAAATGCAAGAGATTGGTATTATGTTTGGGGCAGATATACCTTATTGTTTAGTTGATTATCCTGCAATAGTAACTGATAAAGGGGAAACTATTAATAAATTTGATAATCAATTAAGTGATTACTATATTCTTATTGTTCATCCAAAAATATATATTTCTACTGAAACCGCATTTAACGAAGGCGATAAAACTGGATTTGAAAAAGGAGATCTCAGTCAAATAATTAAAGCTATTAATGCAAATGATTTTATAGAAATTCAAAATTCTGTATTTAACAGTCTAGAAAAGATAGTTTTACAAAAAGATGAGAGACTTAAAACATTTAGAGATAATCTAGCTTTAGAATTAGGCGAAGAAGGGCTAGTTATGACTGGTTCGGGTTCAACCTTCACTAAAATTATAAAACAAGAAGATGATAAAATAATTGATTTTATTGATGAAAATAAGGATAAATACTTTATTGGCGCGTATAAAATCAAATAAAATTAAATAAAATTTTGATAACTCTATTGAAAAATCAAAAATAAACGTGGTATAATCTACTAAAGAGGTGGTAGAGTGAAAATTACAGAAGTAAGAGCAAAAAGAATTAAGGGGAATAATCGTTTAAAAGGAATTGCAGCAATAACTATCGATGAATGCTTTGTAATTCATGAACTAAGAATTATAGATGGCAAGAATGGTTTGTTTGTAGCTATGCCAAGCCGGAGAATGCCAAATGGTGAATATAAAGATGTTGCTCATCCAATTAACACCGAAACAAGAAGCATGATAGAAAAAGAAGTATTAGATACTTTTAATGCTCTTCCAGAATTAGAAGATGAAGAACCTAAAAAAGAAGAAAAAGAAGAAGTAGAAGAAAAAGAAGAATCTGAAGAAGAATCTGAAGAAGAAAAAAAAGAGAAAAAAGAAGAAAAGGAAGAAGACACTAACGAATAAGTTAGTGTTTTTCTTTTGAATTTAATCTTTAATGTTTATTGTAAATGTTGTATAATATTATTGGTTAAAATGATATAAGAAAGGAAGGCAATTTTTTTAAAAATTGCAAATTGATTATGGCTTTATTTCATGGTTCAAAGGTTAAAATTTTTTCATTAAGTTCTAATAGAGAATTAGCTGAGGGGATCGCAGAACATATTGGTATTCCTTTAAGTGAATGTGAAGTAACTAGATTTTCAGATGGTGAAATAAGTATTGATATTCCCGAGACTGTTCGAGGACATAAAGTTTTTGTTATTCAGTCAACTAGTCAACCAGTAAATGAACATACTATGGAATTATTAATAATGATTGATGCATTAAGAAGAGCATCAGCAAGAGAAGTAAATATTGTGATGCCTTATTACGGATACTCAAGGCAAGATCGTAAAGCAAAGGCAAGACAACCTATATCTGCTAAATTAGTTGCGGACTTATTACAAACCGCAGGAGCTACAAGAGTATTAGCAATGGATTTACACGCTCCACAAATTCAAGGATTTTTTGATATTCCTATTGATAATTTTAGAGCACAACCAATTATTGCGGAATATCTATTAAAAAAGGAATTAGAAGATATATGTGTAGTCTCTCCAGACCATGGGGGTGTCGCTAGAGCTAGAGATTTAGCAGATGTATTGCAAGCACCAATTGCAATTATTGATAAGATGAGACCTGAACCAAATGTTGCTGAAGTAATGAATATCATTGGTAGAGTAAAGGGGAAAAATTGTGTTATTATCGATGATATGATTGATACTGGGGGTTCAATAGTAGCTGCAGCTGAAGCTTTAAAAAAAGCTGGCGCTAAAGAATTATATGCTTGTTGTACCCATCCGATTCTTTCAAAAGATGCACCAAAAATATTAAACGAATCAAAAATTAAAGAAATAATATGTACAAATACAATCCAATTGCCTGAGTCAAAAAAATTTCCTAAACTTATTCAATTAACTATATCTGAATTGATTGGCGAAGGAATTATTCACATTATTGATGATAGAGGTGTTTCATCTCTATTTACAAAAAATTTTAATAAATAATAAAAATTTTTATTACTTATGATATAATATAATAAATCGTTGAATGGAAGAGTAAAACAAAGCTGTATTATTAGAGAGTAAGGGGTAGGTGAAACCTTACATACACTTGTTTGAAAAACACCAGAAGAGACAGAAGAAATAAGTAGACCTGTCCGTACAATCTGCGTTAAAGATTTTTAAGTGCCGTTAATCGGAATTAAGGTGGTACCACGGAAAATTCGTCCTTTGCATAAAAGGGCGTTTTGTTTTTTTTGGAGGAATATGATTATAGAAGAACTAGAAAAGATAAAAAAAGATAATAAGATAACTAATCAAACAAGATTTCATAAAAAATCATATATTAATAATGAAATTGATTATTTCTTAAATATTAATACCCCAACATTAAGAAAACTTGCAAAAAAATATTATAATAGTATTTCTAAAAAATTATTAATTCAATTAATGACAAATAAAATTCACGAATATAGGGCAATTGCCTTGATGATTCTT